>NZ_JBLUXC010000062.1:0-19928 GCF_048276795.1 Aeromonas sp. PS2Canimalfood6 | reverse complement strand
GAGGCAATATCAATATGATGCACGGCGACAGCAGGGTGATGGTGGTGGTGTGTTTGGAGACAGCCAGTTTACCAGCACCCTGTCTGTCAACTTCCACTTCCCCAAGATCCCGCGAAGAACCCGAAATAAGGCTACGTCGCACCCTCCCGGTCGGGGAGGGGCGTTTACTCTCCAAAGGCGCCACTGGCGCCTTTGTGCTGTCGATGACGCGGCCCCTTGGCCGCCCCGTTTCAGAGGATCCACGATGACCCCTCCCACCTACAACCAGGCCCTCCTTGAGATGGCCAGCCAGAGCCTGGCCGAACTGGCCCGCACCGGTGCGCAGAAGGCGGGCAAGCGCACCCCGGCCCAGGAGAGCCACTTCCTCTGCACCTGGATGGCGGACTCCCTCAAGGAGAAGCGCTTCTCCCGCCTAGTGATGGAGGATCTCAAGGCCTGGGTACAACTGGGCCGCACCCTGGGGGCCGGCGCCGATCTCAAGGGCTTGCTTGAGCGGATCATCCGCCAGTACGAGCGCGCCATGGCAGAGCCGACCGGGCTGGGCGGCCGGCTTGCCGCCCTGTTGGCCGAGCTGGAGGCGGCGGGCTGGCTGGTGCTGACGAGTAGCGAAGTGAACGCCAAGCTGCGCCTGCAATCGGGCGGCCAGCCGAGCCTCATCATCAGCGCCAGCGAATATCAGGGCCATATCGAGGCGGGTGAGCTGACCAGGTCCCTTACCCTCTATGTGCGCGGGGACGAGGCCAGATTGGCACAGGCGGCTTTTTCCCACGGCCTGCTGCTGAGCCAGGGCAACAAGAAAACGACCCTGGTCAAGCACCACAAGGCCTACCGGCTGGTGCCCGGCAACGCACAGCCGGCCCTGGCGCTGCTGATCGGCTCCTGATCCGGGCGCAAGCTGCTCATCCCCCCACCCGGCCCCGTGCCGGGTTTTTTGTGGATGCTTGCCGGTGGCGGGAGGGGAGGGGAGGGGAGGGGAGGGGAGGGGAGGGGAGGGGAGGGGGCCTTGATGCGGCGCCAAGGGGGCAGCCTTTGTCGCAGCCGGCGAGGGCCCCCTCCGATGGGGGGCGTCCCCCATATGGAGGGATGGGGGCGCCGAGCTTCTGCTCTAGGGTGGGTGAGCCCCAAAGAGGGCCACATGGAAGCAAACCGCCTGATGGCGCCACTCAATGAATGAGGAAACACGATGAAAGCGACTCCCATCGCCCTGCTGCTGGCAGGCTCCCTGATCTCTCCGCTCTGCGCCGCCGGGCTCGATGCCAGGCTCACCCTGGTGGAGGGCGGCACCGACGACGTGCGGGTCAACCTGACCCTGACCAACACGGGGGACAAGCCGGTGCGTCTGCTCAAGTGGCAGCTGCCTGGCAGCGAGGATGCCCCCCTGTTCCAGGTGGAGCGTGACGGTCAGCCGGTTGGCTACGAGGGGGCCCTGATCAAGCGGGCGGCCCCGACCGACAAGGACTTCCAGTTGCTCAAGGCCGGCCAGAGCCTGACGGTGCAGGCGGAGGTCTCCGGTCTCTACGACATGAGCGTCCAGGGGCAGTACAGCATCCGCTACCTGCTGCCGACCGTGGCGCAGGAGGGGAAAACCGCCAAGGCCAGGCAGGCCCGGGGGAGCGAATCCAATGCCGTGACCCTGTGGGTGGAAGGGGTAGCCGACGATAGGGTGCTGGCCAAGGCGGCCCTGACCGAGCCCCAGGCGGTGACCGCCTCGGTCAGCTTCAGCGGCCGCTGCACCAACACCCAGAAGAGCGACATCCTGGCCGCGCTCGATGCCGCCAGCGGCATCACCAACAACTCCAGCAGCTATCTGGCGGTGGACAAGCCCGATGGCCAGCGCTATCGCAGCTGGTTCGGCGCCTATGACGCCGCCCGCTGGAACCAGGCCGAGACGAACTTCAGCAAGATCAAGGATGCCATCGACAACAAGCCGCTCACCTTCGACTGTGGTTGCAAGCAGAGCTACTTCGCCTACGTCTATCCGGACCAGCCCTACAAGGTCTATCTGTGCAAGAGCTTCTGGACGGCACCCGTCACCGGGACCGATTCCCGCGCCGGCACCATAGTCCACGAGCTGAGCCACTTCAACGTGGTGGCGGGCACCGACGATCTGGGATACGGTCAGGCCAATGCCCGCAATCTGGCGAGCACGGATCCCCAGAAGGCGCTGAACAACGCCGACAACCACGAGTACTTTGCCGAGAATACCCCGAGCGAAAATTAATCCGTGAAGGGGCCGCGAGGCCCCTTCCCGTTGTTGAAGGAGCACCCATGATGACTCTCTTGCTCACCACCCTGGCGCTGGCCCCCCTGCAGTGCGAACTGTCGGTCAACGCCGAGAGCGGGGTGAACGAGCCCCTGCCCCTGGTGATTACCCTGACCAACCGGGGGGAGACCCCCCTTGAGGTATTGACCTGGTTCACCCCCTTCGAGGGGTGGTTTGCCGATGCCATCGACCTCACCCGCGATGGCCGGCCGCTGGCCTACCGGGGACCGCTGGCCAAGCGTGGTGAACCCGGAGATGGCGACTTCCTCCTGCTGGCACCGGGGGAACATAGCCAGGCCGATGCGGATCTGGCGCAGGCCTACGATCTGTCGCAGCCGGGCAGCTACCGGCTCAGCTATCGTGCCCAGCCCCTGGCGCTGACCCGGGGCGTGGTGCCAAGCTGCCCCGCCATCGACTTTACCCGGGTGGCGGCGCCCTAGGAGGTCGGTGGCTTGCTCTTCGCATCCAGCAGCCCGACGGCGCGGGCGGCCACCACCAGATAGCGCTTCGCCAGGCGGGGGGACGAGCCGCCGCAGGATGACAGGGTGAAGACATGATGAAGAGATGGGGACGGGCCACGCCGTGCGCCAGGCCGCCCCTTGATACCGCCAAGGAGGCAAGATGGTACTGGAATCATTGAAACGGGAGCTGGAGCGCTTTGGCGAGCAGCACGACGAGGCCCAGCCGTCCCGTGACGGCAAGATGCTCAATATCACCCGGGACACAGGTGAACTGCTGGCGCTGCTGGTACAGACGCGAGGGGCGGCGGATGTGCTGGAGATTGGTACCTCCAACGGCTATTCCACCCTCTGGCTGGCGGAGGCGGTGAAACGGCTGGGGGGCCGGGTCACCACCATAGAGCGGGATGCGGGCAAGCTGGCCATGGCCGCCGCCAACTTCCAGCGTGCCGGGCTCGGCCCCTGGATTGAACAGCTGGCGGGGGAGGCTGGCAGCTTGCTGCCTACCCTGCCGACGGCGGGTTATCAGCTGGTCTTCCTGGACTCCGATCGCCAGCAATATCAGCGCTGGTGGCCCGAGATCCGGCGCCTGCTCGCCCCTCGCGGCCTGCTGGTGGTGGACAACGCCATCTCTCACCGGGAGGAGATGAGCGACTGGATGGCGGAGGTGGTGCAGGATCCGGCCTTCATGACCGCCCTGGTGCCGGTGGGCAAGGGGGAGTGGCTGGTGGCGCGCCTGTGAGCCCATGGCTCTTGCCGCATGGGACGAGCACCATCCCGTGGTGCTCGCTCACCTCATGGGAGCCCCAGAGCCACTAGCTTTCCCGGAGCCGCCGTGCTCTCTTTCCTCATCTTCCGCCCCCTCGTTCTGCTCCCGCGGTCGGCTTGCTGCCATATCGGCAGCGCTGGCAGTGTCGCCCTCTTCTTGGCGTTATCCACTATTTCGCTAAATATCCCCGTATTTCATGGTTGGGAGAGGAAACGTCTCGCGATATGTTTTGTCCATGCCGATAGCCAGCCGAATTAATGTGTGGCACTGACGTGGAAATATTAATCGCTGTGCTGCGGCAGCAGGATTGGAAAATAACCATTGCATGGCGCCAACCTATTCTGGTTGGCAAGCGTTCCGGGTATTTATAAATATAACGAGGTGGTTCATGAAGAAAGTACGTTCGCTGTTGTTGCTGGCGGCATTGCCGCTGGCCCTGATGAACTCGGCCCAGGCCCAATCCAGCCTCGCCGCCATCCAGAGCGCCGGGGTGATCAAGATTGGCACCGAAGGGGCCTACCCCCCTTTTACCTACCACGACAAGAGCGGCAAGCTGGTGGGCTTTGACGTGGAGATTGGTGAACTTATCGCAAGCGGCCTCGGGGTGAAGCCCGAGTTCGTCGAGGGCAAGTGGGACGGCCTCATCGCCGGGGTGGACGCCAAACGCTACGATCTGGTGCTCAACGAGGTGGCCATCACCCCTGAACGGCTGAAAAAGTATGATTTTTCAGATCCATACATCACCTCCAAGGCGGTGGTCGTGGTGCACAGCGACAATGACAGCATCAAGAGCTTTGCGGATCTGAAGGGCAAGAAATCCTCCCAGTCCCTGACCAGCAACTTCGCCCAGCTGGCGAAGGCGTCGGGGGCCGAGGTGGTGGCCACCGAGGGCTTCAACCAGTCCCTGGAGCTGGTGCTGACCGGACGGGTGGATGCCACCATCAACGACAGCCTCTCCTTCCTGGATTTCAAGAAGCAGAAGCCGGACGCCAAGTTGAAGGTGGCAGCCACCGAGGCCAAGGGGGATCAATCCGCCGTGCTGCTGGCCAAGGGGCAACCGGAATTGCTGGCCGCCATCAATCAGGCGCTGCGCACGGCCAAGCAAGACGGCAGTTACCAGAAAATATCGGTCAAGTATTTCGGCACCGACGTCTCGAATTAATATTCAGGCCGAATAATAACAATAAAGGAGAATTAACGTGCCTCCCTGGTTGCAGTTAATGATCGACTCTTTTTGGCCCCTGCTCAGTGCGGGGCTTATTTTTACCGTGCCACTCACCCTTATCACCTTCGTGCTGGGAATATTGCTCGGCTTGCTGGTGGCCCTGGCCAGGCTCTATGGCCCGTCTCCCCTGGTGGCCCTGGCTCGCTTCTATGTGTGGCTTGTTCGGGGCACGCCGCTGCTGGTGCAGCTCTTTCTCATCTTCTACGGCTTGCCGAGCGCCGGCATCGTGCTGGATGCCTTCACCGCCGCCGTCATCGGCTTCACCCTCAACATCGGCGCCTACAGCTCGGAGACCATCCGCGCCACCCTGGCGGCGATCCCGAAAGGGCAGTGGGAGGCGGCCCACGCCATCGGCATGAACTGGCCCCAGGCCATGGGACGGGTGATCCTGCCGCAGGCGGCGCGCATCGCTGTACCGCCCCTCTCCAACACCTTCATCTCCCTGGTCAAAGACACCTCGCTGGCGGCGGCGGTGACTGTGCCCGAGCTGTTCCAGGCGGCCCAGCGCCTCGCCTCCGTCACCTATGAGCCGCTCATCCTCTATATCGAGACGGCCCTCATCTACCTGATGTTCAGCTCGGTGCTCTCCACCCTGCAAGACAGGCTGGAGCAGCGACTGGCTCACAAAGAGACCCGGGAGGTCGCCCTATGATCCGCTTGAGTGGCATCGAGAAACAGTTTGCGGGGCAGCGCGTGTTGAAAGGGGTGGGGCTGGCGATGGCCGCGGGCAGCGTCACTGCCCTGATCGGTCCCTCCGGCAGCGGCAAGAGTACCTTGCTGCGCTGTGTGAACCTGCTGGAGCGACCCGATGCAGGCCAGTTGGTGCTGGGGGGCTGCGAGCTCGACTTTACCCGGCATCTGTCACGGCAAAGCGTGCTGGCCCTGCGCCAGCAGACCGGCATGGTGTTCCAGAATTTCCAGCTGTTCCCGCACATGACGGTGCTGGAGAACGTGATGGAAGGGTTGGTGACCGTGTTGAAGTGGCCCAGGGAGAGGGCAGTGGCGCGCGCCCTGCAACTGCTCGACAAGGTGGGGCTCAGGCACAAGGCCGAGGCGGTGCCTGCCACCCTCTCCGGCGGTCAGCAGCAGCGGGTCGCCATTGCCCGGGCGCTGGCGCCATCCCCCAAGGTGTTGCTCTGTGACGAGCCCACCTCGGCGCTGGATCCCGAGCTTGCCCAGGAGGTGGTGGCCGTGCTGCGCCAACTGGCCAGTGAGGGGACCACCATGCTGATCGCCACCCATGACTTGCGCCTTGCAGCCCAGATTGCGCAGCAGGTGATCTTCCTGGAGGCCGGGGAGGTGGTGGAGGCGGGCAGTGCGCGCCAGATGTTCACCACCCCCAAGCGGGCGCGTACCTTCGAATACATCTCCACCCTCACCGAACGGCTGCCGGAGAGCTGGAGTATCTAGCCGGTTCTGGCGGATTGAGAGCGAGATAAAAAAACAGCCCCGCACGAGCGGGGCTGTTTGCATGACAGCGTGGTTGCGACGGCAGATCACACGGCCAGGTAGTCCATGATCCCTTCGGCCGCCTTGCGACCCTCATAGATGGCGGTCACCACCAGATCCGAACCGCGCACCGCGTCACCACCGGCGAACACCTTGGGGTTGCTGGTCTGGAAGGCGTACTCGGCCTTCTCGGGCGCCTTGATGCGATCCCGGCCGTCGAGCTCGACGCCGTGCTCTGCCATCCAGGGCTGGGGGTTGGGCTGGAAGCCGAACGCCATCACCACCGCATCGGCAGCCAGCACCTGCTCGGAGCCTTCAATGACTACCGGATTGCGGCGGCCATTGGCATCGGGGGCGCCGAGCTCTGTGCTCACCACCTTGATGCCGCAGGTGCGGCCGTGGGCGTCCAGCTCCACGCCGATGGGCTGGAGGTTGAACATGAATTCCACCCCTTCCTCCTGGGCGTTTTTCACCTCCCGCTTGGAGCCCGGCATGTTCTCGGCATCCCGGCGGTAGGCGCAGATCACCCGATCGGCCCCCTGGCGGATGGCGGTGCGCACGCAGTCCATGGCGGTGTCGCCGCCCCCCAGCACCACTACCTGCTTGCCGGCGAAGTCGATGTAATCGGCTTGCGCCTTCTCAAAGCCCAGCAGCCGGTTGGCGTTGGAGATGAGGTAGGGCAGGGCGTCGTAGACCCCCGGCGCCTCTTCGTTGGCAAAGCCGCCCTTCATGTACTTGTAGGTGCCGACCCCGAGGAAGACCGCATCGAACTCGCCGAGCAGGTCGGCGAAGGTGACGTCACGGCCCACTTCGGTCTCGAGGCGAAACTCCACCCCCATCCCCTCGAAGATCTCGCGGCGGCGCTGCATCACCTCTTTCTCCAGCTTGAAGGAGGGGATACCGAAGGTGAGCAGACCACCTATCTCCGGGTACTTGTCGAACACCACAGGGGTGACGCCATTGCGTGCCAGCACGTCGGCACAGGCAAGGCCCGCTGGGCCCGCGCCAATGACGGCGACCCGCTTGTCGGTCTTGACCACCTTGGAGAGATCCGGGCGCCAGCCCATCTCGAAGGCCTTGTCGGTGATGTACTTTTCGATGTTGCCGATGGTCACGGCGCCGAATCTGTCGTTGAGGGTGCAGGCACCCTCACACAGTCTGTCTTGCGGGCAAACGCGGCCACATACCTCCGGCAGGCTGTTGGTCTGGTGGGAGAGCTCCACCGCCTCCAGAATGCGTCCCTCGTTGGCCAGCTTCAGCCAGTTGGGGATGTAGTTGTGTACCGGGCACTTCCACTCGCAATAGGGGTTGCCGCAGTCGAGGCAGCGATCTGCCTGCATGCCAACCTGGGCCTGGTTGAAGGGCTCGTAGATCTCCACGAACTGGATCTTGCGGATCTTGAGCGGCTTCTTGGGCGGGTCGACCCGCTGGACATCGATAAACTGGAATACGTTCTGGCTCATAGGGTTCCCTCCTTATTGCGCCTGGATTCTGAGTTCTGCACTGGAACGGCTGGTGTGGCCAAGCAGCGATTTGACGTCACTGGACTTGGGTTTGATCAGCCTGAACTTGGGCACATAGGAGTCGAAGTTGGCCAGGATCTCCTCGGCACGCGAGCTGCCTGTCTCGTTGAGGTGCGCCGTGATGATACCGCGCAGGTGCTCCTGGTGGATGGCGAGATCCGCCACCTCCAGCAGTTCGACCAGCTCGGGGTTGGTGCGCTTGGCAAAGTTGCCGCACTCGTCGAGCACGTAGGCGAAACCGCCTGTCATGCCCGCCGCGAAGTTGACACCGGTCTTGCCGAGCACGGTGACGATGCCGCCTGTCATGTATTCACAGCCGTTGTCGCCAATCCCCTCGACCACCGCCAAGGCCCCTGAGTTGCGCACCGCGAACCGCTCGCCGGCGGTCCCTGCGGCATAGAGCTTGCCGCCGGTGGCGCCATAGAGGCAGGTGTTGCCGATGATGGCCGCCTCGTGGGATTTGAACGCCACGCCGACGTGGGGTTTGATCACCAGCTTGCCGCCGGTCATCCCCTTGCCCACGTAGTCGTTGGCATCCCCGGTGAGGATCATCTCAAGGCCACCGGCGTTCCAGACGCCGAAGCTCTGGCCGGCGGTGCCGTTGAAGTGCACCTTGACCGGATCGGCCGCCATGCCCTGGTTGCCGTGGCGCTTGACGATTTCGCCGGACAGACGCGCACCCACGGAGCGGTCGGTGTTGCGGATGTCGTAGCGGAACTCGCCGCCACTCATGTTTTCCACCGCGTCCAGCAGGTCTTCCACCATCTTGAGGTTCAAGGGCCCCTTGTCGAAGGTGGGGTTGTGCTGCTGGCTGAACAGACTGGAGCCTGCCGGTGCAACCGGGGCCGCCAGGATGCCGGACAAGTCCAGCTTGGCCTGACGGGCGGTGAGGCCGGGCAGGGCTTCCAGCAGGTCGGTACGACCGATGAGGTCGGTGAGCTGGGTGACGCCCAGCTCGGCCATCAGCTCGCGGGTCTCCTCGGCGATGAACTTGAAGTAGTTCATCACCATCTCCGGCAGGCCGGTGAAGTGTTCGCGGCGCAGCTTCTCATCCTGGGTGGCGACGCCGGTGGCGCAGTTGTTCAGGTGGCAGATACGCAGGTATTTGCAACCGAGCGCCACCATGGGGCCGGTACCGAAGCCAAAGCTCTCGGCGCCGAGGATTGCCGCCTTGATGATGTCCAGACCCGTCTTGAGACCGCCATCCACCTGCAGGCGCACCTTGTGGCGCAGGCCGTTGGCCACCAGCGCCTGCTGGGTTTCGGCCAGGCCCAGCTCCCAGGGGGAGCCAGCGTATTTGACCGAGGTGAGCGGGCTGGCGCCGGTGCCGCCGTCGTAGCCGGAGACGGTGATGAAGTCCGCATAGGCCTTGGCCACGCCGCAGGCGATGGTGCCGACGCCAGGTTCGGACACCAGTTTCACCGACACCAGGCAGTTCGGGTTGATCTGCTTGATGTCGAAGATGAGCTGGGCCAGATCCTCGATGGAGTAGATGTCGTGGTGCGGCGGCGGGGAGATCAGGGTCACGCCGGGCACCGAGTAGCGCAGTTGGGCGATTTGCGCGGTGACCTTGTCACCGGGCAGCTGGCCCCCTTCGCCGGGCTTGGCGCCCTGGGCGACTTTTATCTGCACCACGTCCGCGTTCATCAGGTAGTGCGGGGTGACGCCAAAGCGACCGGAAGCCACCTGTTTGATGCGAGAGTTCTTCTCGGTACCGAAGCGTTTGGGATCCTCGCCACCTTCACCGGAGTTGCTCTGACCGCCGAGGCGGTTCATGGCGATGGCCAGGGCCTCGTGGGCTTCAGGGCCGAGGGCGCCGATGGACATGGCCGCGGAGTCGAAGCGGGGGAACAGCCTGGCGGCTGGCTCCACCTGATCCAGCGCCACCGGGGTGGTGCCCTGTTTGAGCGACAGCAGATCCCGCAGGGTGGCGACCGGCCGCTCGTTCACCAGACGGGCATACTCCTTGTAATCGGCGTAGTTGCCGGAGCGCACCGCCACTTGCAGGGTCTGCACCACGTCCGGGTTGTAGGTGTGGTACTCGCCACCGTGGACGAATTTCAAGAGGCCGCCCTGGGTCAGTGGCTTGCGGCCGAGCCAGGCCAGACGGGACAGATTGATCTGATCCTGCTGGATGTCGGCAAAGTCGGCACCCTGGATGCGGCTCGATACGCCGCGGAAGCAGAGCTCGACAACAGCCTTGGAGAGGCCCACCGCCTCAAACAGCTGGGAGCAGCGGTAGCTTGCCACCGTGCTGATGCCCATCTTGGACATCACCTTGTAGAGGCCCTTGTTGATGCCGTTGCGGTAGTTGAGCATGGCCTGGCGCAGGCTCATCTTGAGCACGCCTTCCTCTACCTGCTTGGCGAGGGTCTCGTAGGCGAGGTAGGGGTAGATGGCGGTGGCGCCAAAGCCCAGCAGCACGGCGAAGTGGTGCGGGTCGCGCACGCTCGCGGTCTCCACCAGGATATTGGCGTCGCAGCGCAGGTTGTTGTCCACCAGGGTACGCTGCACCGCACCCACCGCCATGGCGGCCGGGATGGGCAGGGTATCCGGGCTGATGTCCCGGTCTGACAGGACCAGCAGCACCGCGCCGCTGCGGGCCGCTTCAGCTGCCTCGTGGCAGAGGCGCTCGAGGGCAGCCTGCAGCCCCTCTTCGGGCTGGTAGTTGAGGCTCAGCACCGCATGGCGGTAGTGCTCACCTTCCAGGGCCAGCAACTGATGGAAGTCGGAGTAGAGCAGGATCGGCGACTGGAACAGCACCCGGTGGGCGTGACCGAAGGTCTCGTTGAACACGTTTTGCTCGCGGCCGATACAGGTGGCCAGGGACATGACGTGATTTTCCCGCAGGGGATCGATGGGCGGGTTGGTCACCTGGGCGAACATCTGGCGGAAGTAGTCGTACAGGGTACGCTGGCTGGAGGAGAGCACCGCCATCGGGGTGTCATCCCCCATGGAGCCCACTGCCTCCTGGCCATTCTCGCCGAGCACGCGGATCACCTGATCCAGCTCTTCAAAGGAGTAGCCGAACAGCTTCTGGTAAGTCTTGAGCCGGTCATCCGGGAATTCCCGCGACCCCGTGCTGGCATCGTCCATCTGCTCGAAGGGCACCAGGCGCTTGCAGTGCTTGTCCATCCACTGCTTGTAGGTGTGACGGCTCTTGAGATCGTCGTCAATTTCGAAGCTGGTCCAGATCTTGCCGTTGCTGGTATCGACCACGAACAGCTCCCCCGGGCCGACACGGCCCTTCTCCAGCACTTCGTCCGGGGTGTAGTCCCAGGTGCCCACTTCGGAGGCCAGCGTGATGAACTTGTCCTTGGTGATGACGTAACGTGCCGGACGCAGACCGTTTCTGTCGAGTGCGCAGGTGGCGTAACGACCGTCGGTCATGACGATGCCGGCCGGGCCGTCCCAGGGCTCCATGTGCATGGAGTTGAAGTCGTAGAAGGCGCGCAGGTCGTCATCCATGTTCGGGTGCTTCTGCCACGCAGGCGGGATCAGCAGGCGCATGGCACGGAACAGGTCCATGCCGCCGGCCAGGAAGAGATCCAGCATGTTGTCGAGGCTGGAGGAATCCGATCCCGTGGTGTTGACGAAGGGGGCGGCCTCTTGCAGATCGGGGATCAGCGGGGTGGCGAACTTGTAGCTGCGCGCCTTGGCCCACTGGCGGTTGCCGGCAATGGTGTTGATCTCGCCGTTGTGGGCGAGGTAGCGGAACGGCTGCGCCAGCGGCCAGCGTGGGCTGGTGTTGGTGGAGAAACGCTGGTGGAACACGCAGATGGCGGCCTGCATGCGGATGTCGGCCAGATCCAGATAGAAGCGCGGCAAATCCACCGGCATGCACAGTCCCTTGTAGACGGTGACCAGGTTGGAAAGGCTGACCACATAGAAGTAGTCGTCGCTGATGCGCTTCTCGATGCGGCGGCGCACGATATAGAGGCGGCGCTCGAGATCCTTGTCGACCCAGCCCGGGGGCGCGTTGACAAAGACCTGTTCAATACTGGGCAGGGACGCCTTGGCGATGGAACCGAGTACGTTGGTATCGATGGGCACCTTGCGCCAGCCGACCAGACTCAGGGTCTCTCTTTCCAGCTCCTCGTCGATGATGTCGCGAGTGGCCTGGGCCAGGATGGGATCGGGGTTGAGAAACAGCATACCGACCGCGTAGTTGCGGCCCAGGTGCCATCCCTTCTCTTCGGCGACCGCTCTAAAGAAGCTGTCGGGTTTTTGCAGCAACAGGCCGCAGCCGTCGCCGGTCTTACCATCAGCGGAGATACCGCCGCGGTGCTGCATGCGAGCCAAGGCTGACATCGCGAGACGGACAAGCTTGTGGCTGGCTTCCCCTTCCATGTGGGCCAACAGGCCGAAGCCACAGTTATCCCTCTCCAGCTTTGGATCATATAGTGACATTGCATTTCTCCCTTGCTCGGCCTTCCATCGCACTGTCATCAACAGACTGCATAAATTGCGATTGGCTCTTGTGGTTCCGTCCGCCTGAGGTGGCGAATCTCCAAACTAATGGGATTTTCGGGCAAGGTCAATTGGACATCCCGCTTGTTTGCAATGTTACATCACCATAACAAAATGTGGGTTTTTGAGACTCAATCAGCATTTTTGTGTATTTATGACTGACTTTTATTTATTTGTTGGATTTATATTCTGTTTATGGACGATTTAGTGGTTGACTGCATGGTGGCGGGAAACTGTAGTAATTTTACAAAGTCATCTCTGGTGTGCTTGGCGGGGATCACATTTCAGGATCCTGCGTCTTGCATTTGTCCATAAGCAGACTAAACAGGATTTTTTCAGTAGTTACAGCCGGTTATGGGCGAGAGGTTATGACACTTTTCTCCAGGTGGCAGGAGTGACAGGTTGTCAAAAGTGACCGTGAATGCTGACTGTTGGGTATTTATCGCATCTAACGTGAATATTTATATGATTTTTGGGTAGAGAGCGGGATTGATCCAGCGCAGCCTGCCCGCCGGGCTGCGTCGCTAGAATGACACCTCATTTCGGAGGTGTCATGCAGTTACACGAACTCATCAATACATTTGGCCAGGATCTCAAGCTGCGCCACGGCCAGAAGATCCACAAGCTCTCCATCCATGGGGCCTTTACCTGCCCCAACCGGGACGGCACCCTGGGCCGGGGTGGCTGCACTTTCTGCAATGTCTCCTCCTTTGCCGACGAGTCGGCCCAGCAACTCTCCGTGGTGCAGCAACTGCTGGCACGCCGGGACGAGGTGACCCGGGCCAGGCGCTATCTGGCCTACTTTCAGGCCTATACCAGCACCTATGCCGAAGTGGAGTACCTTCAGCGCATGTATGAAGAAGCCTTGTCGGTGAGCGACATGGTGGGGCTCTGCGTCGGAACTCGCCCTGATTGTGTACCCGATGCGGTGCTGGATCTGCTGGCAGGTTATCAGGCCCGCGGCTACGAGGTGTGGCTGGAGCTCGGGCTGCAGAGCGCCAACGACAAGACGTTGCAACGCATCAATCGGGGCCACGGCTATGCCGCCTATGTTGACGCTGTAACCAGAGCCCATCTGCGGGGCATCAAGGTGTGTGCACACCTCATCGTCGGCCTGCCCGGCGAGGCGCCGATGGACAGCCTGGAAACCCTGCACCGTGTCGTGGAGACCGGCGTCGAGGGGATCAAGCTTCACCCACTGCATGTGGTGGAGGGGAGCACCCTTGGCAAGGCGTGGCAGGCGGGACGGCTGGATGTGTTGACGATGGAGCAGTATGTGGCGGCGGCGGTCGCCATGATCCAGTACACGCCTCCCGAGGTGGTCTATCACAGGGTCTCGGCGTCGGCGCGCCGCCCGACCCTGCTGGCCCCCGCCTGGTGCGAGAATCGCTGGAGCGCCATGACCGCCATTGCCGCGGCGCTGGCACGCTCAGGCCCTCAGGGGCACTGCCTGGGACGCCCTTTTTCTCTCCCTTCCACGGGCGAGTGCCAACTCTAATTTCGTCAAAAAACAGTGGGTTATTAGATGAAATTCAGTCTTTGGAGTATAGTTTCGTTCAAGTCACCTTGATAAGATGGTCGGCTTGAAAAAAGATATAGTTATCAATAACTCTTTGCAGTTTGTATACCGGGCGGTGTCTCTTCGAACCGGGTGGCATATTTCTTGGCAACACCAGGTGCCTGGTATGTCCCCTCCGTTTCCGGCATGAAAATCTGTGAGGGAGGCGAGACATGCAGTGTCCCGGCTCTGTGCGCTAATCGGGTTGTGGGTCTGGGTGGCGAGGTCTGTTCTGTTTTTCCGGATCGCCGCCGGGCTTTGGATATTCGGCCCCGAGACAACCTTCTGAATCATGTTTGATGGGATGCTATGCAAGCAGAAACCAGCCATATAGATGAACTGTTGGAGTGCCTGGTCTTTTTGACCCGCTTTTACGGGGTGCCCAACAGTCAGGATGCTCTCACCACCGGCTTGCCACTGGTCTCCGGGCGTCTCAGCACGGCGCTCTTCAGTCGTGCCGCCGAGCGGGGTGGTCTCTCTGCCCGCGAAGTGATCCAGCCCCTTGAACAGATCTCCTCCCTGCTGCTGCCCTGCGTCTTGCAGACGCGTAATGGCGGCGCCTGCATCTTGCTTGAATGGAATGAAGAACGGACCCAGGCGAGGGTCATCTTTCCCCAGGCCGGAGACGCGGCTCAATGGGTCAGTCTTGCCCAGCTGGGTGACGAGTACAATGGTCGTCTGTTCTACGTTAAGCGGCAGTTCAAATTTGATGAGCGCTCGCCCAAAGTGCTGGAGACCCGTGATGGTCACTGGTTCTGGAGCACCTTGTTCGAGTCCCGCGGTATCTATCGGGATGTGCTGGTGGCCTCGATCCTCATCAACCTGTTTGCCATCGCCAGCCCCCTGTTCACCATGAACGTCTATGACAAGATTGTGCCCAACCTGGCATTCGACTCCCTCTGGGTGCTGGCGGTTGGAGCCATGGTGGTGTTCACCTTCGACTTCGTGATGCGCCAGCTGCGCAGCTACTTCATCGATATTGCAGGCAAGAAATCCGACGTGCTGTTGTCGGCCAAAATCTTTGCCAAGGTGATGGGCATGAAGATGGAGTCCAGGCCTGCGTCGACCGGTGCCTTTGCCAAGCACTTGCAGGAGTTTGAATCGGTGCGCGAGTTTTTCACGTCGGCCACCGTCTCCACCCTGATCGATCTGCCGTTTGCCATCTTCTTCCTCTTCATCATCTGGATTTTCGCCGGTGTGATGGTGGTGGTGCCCATCATCGCCATCCTGATCCTGGTGGCCTACAGCTTCTACATTCAGGCACCGCTGAAGCAATCCATCGAGGAGGGCTCCCGGCTCGCCTCCCAGAAGAACGCCAATCTGATCGAAAGCATCTCGGGCCTTGAGACAGTGAAGATTTTCGGGGCCGAGAGCATGTTCCAGCACCGCTGGGAGCAGGCGGTGTCCCACATCTCGACCTGGGGCGTGCAAACCCGGCGCATCACCAACTCCATGTCTTCTCTGGCGAGCTACATCCAGCAGGTGGTGACAGTGGGACTGGTGATCGTCGGTGTCTACCAGATCTCGGAAGGGTTGGTGACCATGGGGGGCATGATAGCGGCCGTGATGCTGTCGAGCCGGGCTATCGCCCCCATGGTGCAGCTCTCGGTACTCTCCACCCGCTACAACCAGGCCAAGTCGGCGCTCGAGATCCTGGAGAAGATCATGATGACGCCGGGTGAGCAGGAGGAGGGCAGGCAGTACATCCACCATCCGCTCATCCAGGGGCGCATCGAGTTTGAAAATGTCTCCTTCAAGTATCCGGGCATGGAGAGCAGCACCCTGCACAACATCAACCTGCGCATCGAGCCGGGTGAGAAGGTGGCCATCATCGGGCGGATCGGTGCAGGTAAAACCACGCTGGAGAAATTGCTGATGGGTCTCTATCGCCCGACTGACGGCCTGGTGCGTCTGGATGGCTTTGAGCTGGACCAACTGCCGCCGACCATCATTCGCCGCAACATCGGCTGTGTGCCGCAAGATGTGACCCTCTTCTTTGGTTCCGTGCGGGACAACATCATGCTGGGTAATCCCCTGGTGGACGATGCCCGTGTCTTGCGCGCCGCCAAGCGGGCCGGGGTCACCAACTTTACCAACCGGGATCCCAACGGCCTCGACAGACAGATAGGCGAAGGGGGACGTCAGCTCTCCGGTGGCCAGCGTCAGTCCATCCTGCTGGCTCGCGCCCTGCTCAACGATCCCCCCATTCTGGTGATGGACGAGCCGACCTCCAACATGGACAACCAGTCAGAGATGCACGTGAAGCAGGAGCTGGCGCGGCTCGGCCCCGAAACCACCCTTATCCTCATCACCCACAAGACCTCCATGCTGGATGTCGCTTCCCGGGTCATCGTCGTGGAGCAGGGGAAGATAGTGGCGGACGGTCCCAAAGAGGTGGTGTTGCAGCAATTGAAGGAAGGCAAAGTGCGGGTGCAGGAGACGGCGAATGGCTAACCACTGGTTCAAGAAAACGCCCTCAGATACGGTCTTGCCTGCACCCGAGCATCTCGAGTACGTGGATGACGGTGCCGCCGCCGTGCTGCTGACGACACCCACCCGTGCCAGAGTCCTGCTCTGGGCCTGCTTCCTGTTTTTTGTCAGCGCCATCGTCTGGGCCGCCTGGGCAGAGCTGGATGAAGTGACAGTCGGCCAGGGCAAGGTGATACCGTCGCGCCAGTTGCAGGTGATCCAGAACCTGGAAGGGGGGATCGTCAAGGAGATCTTCGTCAAGGAGGGGGACATCGTCGAGAAGGGACAGCCACTGCTGCGCATCGACGATACTCGCTTCAAGTCGGATTTTCGCGAACGGGAGCAGGAGCTGGTCACCCTCAAGGGGGATATTGCCCGCCTGCGCGCCGAAATTCGCAGCGTAGTGGTCAAGAACGAGCCCAATCTGGGCTGGCGTGAACAGGTAGCCATCGACAAACAGGCCATCGAGTTCCCCGAAGGGTACGAGAATGTATTTGCCGAATATGCCGCCCGTGAAAGATCGGTGCAGGAGGCGCGGTTAAACAACCTCAAGAACCAGCTTTACATCCTGGGACAGCAGATCGAGCAGAAAGAGCAGGAGACCATAGAGCTCAATGCCAAGATCCGGACCGTGGGCCGCAGCGTTGATCTGGCTCGTCAGGAGCTGAACATCAGCCGTCCTCTCGCAAAAGAGGGTATAGTTCCTCAAGTGGAGCTAATTAAACTGGAGCGGCAGGTCAACGAAATGCAAGGGGAGCTGGAGGCGAACCGCCTGCTGGTGCCCAAGCTCAACTCGGTACTGCGGGAGACCATCTCGAAGCGAAATGATATCGCCCTGAAATTCCGGGCGGACTCCCAGACCGAGCTGAACGAACGTCAAGGCAAGTTGAGCCAGTTGTCGGAGGGTCAGGTCGGCCTCAGGGACAGAGTCGATCGTACCAGTGTGATTGCGCCTCTCAAGGGGACCATCAAGAAGCTCAAGATTAATACGCTGGGTGGGGTCGTTCAGCCGGGCATGGACCTGATGGAGATAGTGCCGCTGGAAGACACCCTGCTGGTTGAAGCCAAGGTGTCGCCCAAGGACATCGCGTTCCTCAGACCCGGACTGGAGGCCGTGGTCAAGATAACTGCCTATGATTTCACTATTTATGGAGGTTTACATGGCAAGGTTGAACAGATAAGTGCCGACTCAATCCAGGATGAGGAGGGCAATTCCTTCTATCTGGTGCGAGTACGAACCGAGAAGAGTTATCTGGGCGATGAGCTTAACGCACTTCCCATCATCCCCGGTATGTTAGCCAGTGCAGATATTATTACTGGTAAAAAAAGTGTCCTAGACTACTTGCTGAAACCCATCTTGAGGGCTAAGCAGTCGGCACTGAGAGAACGATAAGCCAACAATCTAAAAACAACATGACTGGAGATACCATGAAGAAGACGATTGTTGCCATGCTGGTTAGTGGCACCATACTGTTCCCGGGCCTGAGCCAGGCACAGACGCTGGAACAGTCAGTGGCGCAGTCACTGGCTACCCATCCGAAAATCAAGGAAGCTTTTGATCTCTATCAGGCACGACTGTATCAGCATGATGGAGCCAAGGGCGGCTATTACCCCACCATTGATCTGCGTGGTGGCGTCGGTTACGAGAAGACTGACAGTCCCTCGACCCGTGGTCCCAATTCACAGACGATCGATGACTCCATGACGCGCAAGGAGGCCGGGATCAGCCTTCGCCAGATGCTGTTTGACGGCTTTGATGTCAGCAGCAACGTGGCACGGACCGATGCCGCCGCCCAGGCCCAGCGCCTGGCGATGATCTCCGAGGCGGAGAACACGGCCCTGCGCGTGGCCGAGGTCTATCTCAACATGCTGCGTCAGCAGGAGATCCTGGAGCTGTCCAAGCAGAACCTTGAAACCCACGAACAGATCCGCAGTGACATCCAGAAACGGACCGACTCCGGTCTGGGGTCGACCGCTGACCAGACCCAGATCGACGGTCGTGTGGCTCGGGCTTACTCCAATCAGGCGGCGGCGGAGAACAACTATCGGGATGCCGAGAGTGAGTTCATCCGTGTCGTCAATGAAGTGCCCAAGGATCTCGTTCAGCCCGTACCGAACACCCAACTCCTGCCCGCAACGCTGGAAGATGCGCTGAAGACGGCAACAGAGGTTCACCCGACCCTGCTGTAATCCCTGCAGGACATCGAAGAGGCGAAGTACCAGCATGAAGGCTCCAAGTCCGGGTTCTACCCGAACGTAGCCTTTGAAGTGGATCAGAACTGGAACGAGGACATCGATGCGGTCAAAGGCCGTAACGACGATCTCACCGCCATGGTCCGGATGCGTTACAACCTGTTCCGCGGTGGGTCCGATCTGGCAGAAAGCAAGGCAACCTCAGCGCTCTATTCCCAGGCCAAAGACATTCACATGAATGCCTTCCGTCAGGTGGAAGAGGGGACCCGCCTCGCCTGGAACGCCAAAGAGTCGCTGGCCAAGCAAAAAGTCTTCCTCAAAGAGCACGTGGACGCCAGCTATGACACCGTACAGGCCTACAAGAAGCAATTCGGCCTGGGCCAACGGACCTTGCTGGACGTGCTGAACACGGAGAACGAACTGTTCGAGGCTCGCCGCAGTTACATTACGGCCGAGTACGACTCCCTGTTGGCGGAATATCGTATCCTCAATGCCACCGGTGGTCTGCTCAATGCCCTGAATGTGCAGCAACCGGCTGAATGGCAGGCCAACAACAACTGATGGCCCTGCCACTGATGTCATATCAGGCAAGGGGAATGGCTGCAGCGTGCTGCAGTCATTCTTTTATGCGTCCGGCGGTCAGGGGATGATGGCGGCGTCATGACACAGAAAGAGGTGGCATCGACAGGCTGGAGCCGACGTGATGGGGATCGAGCCCTCGCAGGTGCACGTGCGCCCTTGCGGGTTCGCCTGCTGTGGCTGGTCCTGCTGGCGATCCCCCTGCTGCTCAGCGCCAGCCAGCCTCTCTCACCGGAGGATATGAAACTGGTCAAGCGCGCTGAGGAGACCTATGGCCCCAGGGCCGGCAAACGGGTCACCAGCTGGCGCACTTTGGCAATGCAGAACAAGGCGGCGGGGCTGACGGATCGGCAGAAGCTGGAGAAGGTGAACCAGTTCTTCAACCAGATGCGTTTCATCGATGACATCAAGTTGTGGCACAAGAAGGATTATTGGGCGACACCGCTGGAATTTCTGGGCGCAGCGGGGGGAGATTGTGAAGACTTCAGCATTTCCAAGTATTTTACCTTGCTGGAACTTGGCATCCCTGATGAAAAAATGCGAATGGTATATGTCAAGGCATTGGATTATAACCAGTTTCATATGGTCGTTGCCTACTATGAGACGCCTGCGGCAGTACCCCTGATTCTGGACAATCTTGTCGGATCAATTCGCCCGGCGACCCAACGGGCGGATTTGTTGCCAATTTACAGTTTTAACGGTAGTCACTTGTGGCTGATGAAGGCGCGTGGTCAAGGGGAACTGGCCGGGCAATCATCCCGCTTGGGATTATGGACAGACTTACGCAATCGCATGACATCGGGGCGATTGGCTCGGCCTGCGGTCAATTTGGATGATTAACCTATGACGCTCTCATGTACAGAACCTTAAGCGGCAAGCGAATTAATAATACCGTCTAACGTGTTGTTTTGCTTGGATTTTCTCTGCCTACTCTTTTTGCCGTTTTTGGATAAATACACCATTGCCCACTCC
>NZ_JBLUXC010000061.1:0-20058 GCF_048276795.1 Aeromonas sp. PS2Canimalfood6 | reverse complement strand
GCGATTGGGCCGCTGCCCACAGGAGTGGTTGAGGGCCGTGGTCAGGGCGTGCATCGAGAAGACAGATTATCCCATCCCGGCAGAACTGATGCCGTCAACCCCGTCCTGGTGAATAGATACCAACAAACAACCTCGTTCAGCTCCGTAGCATTCATGAAATCGACGTAGTTGAAAATCGAACAAGCTGAATTAATTAAGAAATGTGAATGAAAATGCTTTCATGCCATTCGGTGGCAGCAGGAGGATGCAGAGGGGAGCAGATCGGTGCGAGCTCCCGTCAAGCGGGTAGCGAAGGGGATGAACAGGGGCCCCGCAGGGCCCCGTGAACGTTCAGACGTTGGGTTCCTGCTGCCCGGTACTGGCCCGGGCACGACGCCCTGGCAGCATGCGGGTGACCAGGTTGCTGCGCTGGCGCCAGGAGGTGTAGGCGATGGCGCACAGGTGCAGGGCGATCATGCCCTGGAGTGCCCAGGTGCACCACTCGTGCCAGTCGTCCGCCCCCAGATCGAAGCCGGTCTCGGTGTTCTGGAACCAGCCGGTCCCTGCGGTGGCGAGAACCAGCAGCCAGAGTGCCCAGACCGCCAGCTTGCCGCTGCCGTGATGGCCCGGGGTGGGCGGGGTCCGTTCGCGCAGGGCGTCGGCCTGATGGCGAAAATCCTCCCGGCTCGGGATGAGGGCGCGCAGGCGGGCGTGGCCGCGAGCGAAGGTGAGCCCCCACAGCAGGCGTATGCCGATGAGCACCATGACGGCGTATCCCATCCGCTCGTGCCACTCCTCGCCCGCCTCGTTGAGCCAGAGGTTGCCGATACAGATGGCCGCCACACCCCAGTGGGTGAGGCGCACCAGAGCATCCCAGTGGAAGGGATCAGCCTTTTTGCTTGGCATAGTTGTGGTACTCCTTCTTCAGGTCGTTGACCTTGGCCAGGTGCTCGCGCGCCTTGGCTTCGTCACCGGCCTGGAGGGCTGCCAGGCTGGCATCCAGCTCGGTCTGCACTTCGGTCATGCCTTCCAGGAACTTCTCCTTCTTGGCGGCGGGCATGTTCTTGCCCTTGGCGACGTCCAGCTGGGCCTTCATCTCCTTGATGTATTTCTCCATGGTGGCCGCGTCGTCGGCCTTGACGGCCTGCTTGTAGTTGAAGCCGATCTTCTTCATCGGCTGCTCCAGATCGCCGGCCATGGCAGGCAGGGCCATCAGGCCGAACATCAGGGGCAGCAGCAGGGGACGCACAGTTTTCAGCATGGGATTTCCTTATGAGACGACGAGATTGCAGGTTGTTATAGCACTCATTTGAGTGCGGTTTCACACATCATGATGCCATGAAAGGGCGATCATTGTATGAAGAAAGTGCGACCAATTGTGACGAATTGTGCAGGGGATTGCTGTGGGAATGTAGCCGAAAGAGAATGGCCACCGGATCTCGCCTCCGGCTGGGATACAAGGGCGCGCATCTGGTCCGGAAAGGGTCCCTCAGGCAGTGAATCATGCTGCCATTTTTTATCATATATCGGTTTTTTAAAGTCAAGTGAGTTTTTTCTGGTGTTTTTGTTTTTGAAAGCCGCCACCCACGGACGATTACACTGCCCGTACAGACGCCGTGCAACAAAAAAAGGGCCCGCAGGCCCTTTGAGTGATCGGGATCCGGCCCTTATTCGGCCTGCTCGCGCTCGATGGCACGCCAGCCGATGTCCTTGCGATAGAAGATGCCGTCCCACTGGATGCGGCCAGCCAGGGCATAGGCCCGCTGCTGGGCTTCCTGCACCGTGTGGCCGAGGGCGGTGGCGCACAGCACGCGGCCACCCTGGGTCAGGCTGGTGTGTCCTTCCAGGCGGGTGCCTGCATGGAACACCTTCTCCCCTGCCACTTCGTCCACCGGCAGGCCGCTGATGGGGTGGTTGCTGGTGTAGTCGCCGGGATAGCCACCCGCTGCCAGCACCACGCCGATGGCGGCACGGGGGTCATAGACGGCTTCCTTCTGATCCAGCTGGCCGGCGCAGGCGGCGAGACAGAGATCCACCAGATCGGACTGCATCCGCAGCATGATGGGCTGGGTTTCGGGGTCGCCGAAGCGGCAGTTGAACTCGATCACCTTGGGGTTGCCCTCGGCATCGATCATCAGGCCGGCGTAGAGGAAGCCGGTGTAGACGTTGCCCTCGGCCGCCATGCCGCGCACGGTCGGCATGATCACCTGTTCCATCACGCGCTGGTGCACTTCGTCGGTCACCACGGGGGCCGGGGAGTAAGCCCCCATGCCGCCGGTGTTGGGACCGGTGTCACCGTCGAAGGCGCGCTTGTGATCCTGGCTGGTGGCCATGGGCAGCACGTGCTCGCCGTCCACCATGACGATGAAGCTCGCCTCTTCCCCGTCCAGGAACTCTTCGATCACCACCCGGGCGCCAGCATCGCCGAAGGCATTGCCGGAGAGCATGTCACGCACCGCAGCTTCCGCCTCGTCGAGGGTCATGGCGACGATCACCCCTTTGCCGGCGGCCAGACCGTCGGCCTTGATGACGATGGGAGCGCCCTTCTCGCGCAGATAGGCCAGCGCTGGCTCCACCTCGGTGAAGTTCTGGTAATCGGCGGTGGGGATGGCGTGGCGGGCCAGGAAGTCCTTGGTGAAGGCCTTGGAGCCTTCCAGCTGGGCGGCGGCGGCGGTCGGGCCGAAGATGGTCTGATCGGCGGCGCGGAAGGCATCGACCACCCCTTTCACCAGGGGGGCTTCCGGCCCGACGATGGTGAGGCCGATCTGGTTCGCCTTGGCGAAGGCCAGCAGGCCCTCGATGTCGGTGGCCTGGATGGCGACGTTCTCGATGCCCGGCTCAAGCTGGGTGCCCGCATTGCCCGGTGCCACGAAGACCTGGGTCACCAGGGGGGAGTGTTTGGCCTTCCAGGCCAGGGCGTGTTCACGGCCGCCGTTGCCAATGATCAGTACTTTCATCGTCTCGCTCGCTTCTGTCTGAGTTCACTGGCGCTGCGGTGGCAACCTGCCAGTGGAAAGGATCCGGTGCTAAAGAGGCAGGGCCGCCATCGGCGGCCCTGGGCTGTCAGTGACGGAAATGACGCATGTTGGTGAACACCATGCACATGCCGTGTTCGTTGGCGGCATCGATCACCTCCTGGTCGCGCATCGAGCCACCTGGCTGGATGACGCAGGAGATGCCCGCGGCAGCGGCGGCATCGATGCCGTCGCGGAACGGGAAGAAGGCGTCGGAGGCCATGACGGAGCCCGCCACGGTCAGCCCTTCATCCTCGGCCTTGATGCCGGCGATCTTGGCAGAGTAGACGCGGCTCATCTGGCCGGCGCCCACGCCGATGGTCTGGCCGTTCTTGGCGTAGACGATGGCGTTGGATTTGACGAACTTGGCGACCTTCCAGCAGAACAGCAGATCCTGCAGCTCGGCCTCGGTGGGTTGACGCTGGCTGACCACGGTCAGATCCCCGAGCGTCACCATGCCCAGATCGCGCTCCTGCACCAGCAGGCCGCCGTTGACGCGCTTGAAGTCAAAGCCTTGCGCCGGGGCAGTCCACTGGCCGCACTCCAGCAGGCGCACGTTCTGCTTGGCGGCGACCGCCTCGCGGGCTGCCTGGCTGATGCTGGGGGCGATGATCACTTCCACGAACTGGCGGGCGACGATGGCCGCGGCGGTCTCGCCGTCCAGTTCGCGGTTGAAGGCGATGATGCCGCCAAAGGCCGAGGTGGGGTCGGTCTGGTAGGCGCGATCGTAGGCTGCCAGCAGGTCGTCACCGATGGCGACGCCGCAGGGGTTGGCATGCTTGACGATGACGCAGGCCGGTTCGCTGAACTCCTTCACGCACTCCAGCGCCGCGTCGGTGTCGGCAATGTTGTTGTAGGAGAGGGCCTTGCCCTGCAGCTGGATGGCGCTTGCCACCGAGCCCGGCGCGGCCTGCTCTTCGGCGTAGAAGGCGGCAGCCTGGTGGCTGTTCTCGCCGTAGCGCATGTCCTGCTTCTTGATGAACTGGCTGTTGAAGGTGCGGGGGAAGCGGGACTCTTCGTCGCCTTCCTTGTTTTCGCCGTAGGAGGGCACCTGGGTGCCGAAGTAGTTGGCGATCATGCCGTCGTAGGCGGCGGTGTGCTCGAAGGCGGCGATGGCCAGATCGAAGCGGGTGGAGAGGGTCAGGCTGTTGCCGTTGCCATCCATCTCGGCGATGACGCGGTCATAGTCGGAGGCCTTGACGACGATGGTGACGTCCTTGTGGTTCTTGGCAGCGGAGCGGACCATGGTCGGGCCGCCGATGTCGATGTTCTCGACGGCGTCTTCCAGGGTGCAACCGGCTTTGGCCACGGTGGCGGCGAAGGGATAGAGGTTGACGACGACCATGTCGATGGGGGAGATAGCGTGCTCGGCCATGATGGCGTCATCCCGGTCGCGACGGCCGAGAATGCCGCCGTGTACCTTGGGATGCAGGGTCTTGACCCGGCCGTCCATCATCTCGGGGAATCCGGTGTAGTCGGACACCTCGGTCACCGGCAGGCCCGCATCGGCCAGCAGCTTGGCGGTACCACCGGTGGAGAGCAGGGCCACACCACGCGCATCGAGTGCCTTGGCAAATTCCAGGATGCCAGTCTTGTCAGACACACTCAGCAGTGCACGGCGAATGGGTCGAGCTTGTTCCATCACACTATCGTCCTCAGCATAACGGGGACCGTTCCATGGGAGGCGAGGCTCAACACACAGAGAGTCCCCAAATAAATGGAAGTGGGGGATTTCGCAAACCACTCTCGCCCGGGGCGGCCGTTGGCAAAAGCGTTTTAGGAAATGCCCGCTTGACGCGACGCTCTCTTGTGGGCGCGTATTCTACACAAAAAATGTGACCTGTGGTGGATTTTTTAAAGAGACAAACCCTTGTGGGATGCGGCGTTAAACGTTTTCTGGTGAATTTTTGTGAAACGTTTGTCTTTTCAGTGTTTTGGGGATAAATGGCCGGCAAGTGAGGGGTTAGCTGCTGCTTTCCTGCCTTTGACTGGCAATCGCCGGGCAAAGAGGTGATAGTGGAGGCCGGTTTATATTGAGTACCATGTCGGGAATGTCATGCGGGGGGAGAGGACCATGTATCGGATCGGTGAACTGGCCAAGGCGTGCGGGGTGAAGGCCGACACCCTGCGCTTTTACGAGAAGAACGGCCTCATCTCGCCGGGCATTCGCAACGAATCCGGCTATCGCCTCTACGGGGAGCAGGACAAGCGGCGGCTGGAGTTCATCATCCGCGCCAAGTCGGTGGGCTTTTCCCTCGCGGACATCGGCGAGCTGCTCACCCTGGACACCAACAAGGCCAAGGTCACCTGCCAGGAGGTGAAGGCGGTGGCCGACACCAAGCTCGAACAGGTGGAGCAGAAGCTCCTGGAGCTGACCCGTTTTCGCGAGAACCTGAAGGCCCTCTCCGACATCTGCTGCGGCGGCCCGCGCTCGGCGGAGCACTGCGCCATCCTCGAGACCCTGGAGTCCGGCGCCCCTTCCCGCCACGAGCATCACGACCATGAGCACTGAGCTGCGTCGGCCCCGGGTCTCCGCCTTTCTCGCCCTCTCCCTCGACGGTTTCATCGCCGGGGAGGGGGGCGATCTGGCATGGCTGGCCCCCTATGGTGGCGACGGGCCGGAGGAGACCGGCTACAGCGCCCTGATGGTGAGCGCGGACACCCTGCTGATGGGGCGCAACACCTACGATATCGTGAGCGCCTTTCCCGAGTGGCCCTACGGGGACAAGCCGCTGGTGGTACTGACCCACAGGCCCGCCGACCCCCGTCCTCGGGTCGCGTTCAGGCAGGGGGCGCTGGCGCAGGTGCTGGACGAGTTGTGGCAGGGGGGAAGCCGTCACCTCTATCTGGATGGCGGGGAGCTGGTGAGGCAGGGTCTGCAGGGTGCCCTGGTGGACGAGCTGACCCTGTTCTGGGTACCGGTCACCCTGGGGGGCGGGATCCCGCTCTTTACCGGGCCTCTCCCCGCAGGGTTGAGACCGGTGTCGAGCGCTGTGCTGCCAAGCGGCCTGGTGCGGGTTATCTATCACCCCGCCTGACAGCTTGCACGGGGGAGGCAAGAGGCGCACAATCGGCGCGTTTTTCGCCATCTGCCCTTCCAGGCAGGGACGATAGGCAAACACGACAACCCCATCAAGGAGCCCATATGGCCAAGAAGAAGGTGACCTGTGTCACCGCCGAACCCGCCTGCGAACATCAGCGCGGCATCATTCAGGACAACCACCTCAAGGCACTGGTGACCTCCCCCCTGTTCCAGGCCCGGGTCGAACCGAGCAAGAAAGGCAAGGGCAGCTATCAGCGCAAGGCCAAACACGGCAAGCGGTGGGAGCCCGGCCAACAGCAGATGGCAAGCGTCTGCTGCTGAGCGGGTTCCTGCCGCAAGGCATCAGCTAACACAATCAGGGCGCCAATGGCGCCCTGATTGTTTTTCTATTCGCTGGTGCTGACTTGCGGTCTTGACGCAAGAGAGTGAACCCGTGCTCACTCGTCCATAAAGAGTTCGAGCAGCACGTTGAGGTAGCGATGCCCGAGGGACGTGAGCTGCCAGCTGTCGCCGAGATCCTCGATAAGCTCCTTGGTCCGGGCGATGGCGAGCATGGTCTCTACCCGCTCCAGCGGTAGCCCCGTGAAGGCCTCGAACTCCGCCTTGGGGGCGGGTTCAAACAATCTGAACCGGTTCATGAAGTACTCGAGCGGCAGATCGTCCGCGCTCACCTGCCATTGGCTGTCCAGATAGGGGCGGCTCGGATCCAGATAACCTTTCGGATGCTTCACCTTGGCGGTGCGCAGGATCTGCTGGTTGGCAAGATCCGTCACCTTGCCGTGGGCGCCGCAGCCGATCCCCAGATAGTCGCCAAAGCGCCAGTAGTTGAGGTTGTGGCGGCACTGATACCCCTCTTTGGCATAGGCCGAGATCTCGTACTGCTGATAGCCCCGGGCGGTCAGCATGGCGTGGCCCTGCTCGTAGATGTCCCACAGGGTGTCATCTTCCGGCAACGTGGGAGGCTTGGAGGCGAACGCCGTGTTCGGCTCTATGGTGAGCTGATACCAGGAGAGGTGCGGCGGCGCGCAGTCGATGGCCTGCTGCAGGTCGTAGAGCGCATCGTCCAGGCTCTGATCCGGCAGGCCGTGCATCAGATCCAGGTTGAAGGTGGGAAGCGCGATGGCGTGGGCCAGTTCGGCGGCCTTGCGAGACTCCTCGGGGCCGTGGATGCGGCCGAGCCGGGTCAATTTCTCCTGCTGGAAGCTCTGTACCCCGATGGAGATGCGGTTGATACCGGCCCGCTGGAAGCCGGCGAACTTGTCCGCCTCCACCGTGCCCGGGTTGGCCTCCATGGTGATCTCGCAGTCCGGGGCGAGGGCGATGCGTGCGCGCACCCCGTCCAGCAGCGCCTGCATGGCGTCGACGGAGAGCAGGCTCGGCGTGCCGCCACCGATAAAGATGGAAGAGAGGGGGCGCCCCTGGGCCCAGTGCAGGTCTTGCTCCAGATCCTCCAGCAGGGCGGCAACGTACTCGAGGTGGGGCAGCTCTCCCTTCTGGGCGTGGGAGTTGAAGTCGCAGTAGGGGCACTTCTGGACGCACCAGGGCACGTGGATATAGAGGGAGAGGGGCGGCAGTTGCAGCATGGGATTTCCAGTATTCAACAATCAAAAGGGGTCGGGTGGCCCTGGTTGCCGGTGACAACGGGCGGGGCGCCGCGAATGAAACGGGGGCCGACGGCCCCCATTGTAGATGACAACGCGGCGGGAGACAGCGCTTTAGTTGACCGCCGCCAGGGCCGCTTTGAGCTTGGCCAGGGCCTGGCCGCGATGGCTGAGCTGGTTCTTGAGCTCCGCCGGCATCTGGGCCGAGGTGCAGTCGTGGTCGGGGACGAAGAACACGGGGTCATAGCCGAAGCCGTGCTGGCCGCGGGGTTCGTCGATGATCATCCCCTCCCAGCTCGCCTGGCAGATAATGGGGGTGGGATCGTCGGCGTGGCGCATGTAGACCAGCACGCACCAGAAGCGGGCGCTTTTCAGGTAATCCGGCGCGCCCTTGAGCTCGGCCAGCAGCTTGTCGATGTTCTCCTTGTCGCTGGCACCGGCACCGGCAAAACGGGCGGAGTAGACGCCGGGGCGGCCGTGCAGCAGATCCACTTCCAGACCGGAGTCGTCGGCCACGGCGGGCAGGCCGGTGACGCGGGCGGCGTGGCGGGCCTTGATGATGGCATTCTCGACGAAGGTGGTGCCGGTCTCGTCGGCATCGGAGACTGCAAACTCGCTCTGCGGGATCACCTGGATCTTCATATCGGCCAGCATGGCGGCCAATTCCTTCACCTTTTTCTGGTTCCCTGTTGCCAGGACAAGCTTGTTCATCACACACCTCCGCAAAAATAATCTGCGCATTCTATGCGGGGGAGGGGTTTAGTAAAAGCGCCAATTGCCCGGGATCCGGTGCCAACGGGGGATCCTGGTTCCACCCCCTGAGAGGTAGAAGAGATACATGTTTCCAGCAGAGAATAACCGAAGTGATTAAATACCATTTCAATTCATTACTCTGAGTCAGTAGACTCGCGGCCCAATCGATATTCCTAGGGCTTGAGGTGACTGATGCCATTGATTCTTTTGCTTGTACTCCTGGTGTTGTTCAGCCCGCTGGCCATCGACATCTATTTGCCTGCCATCCCCCAGATGGCCGAGCAGCTGGGGGCCGAAGTGACCCTGATGCAGGGCACCATCACCTGGTTCCTGTTCAGCATGGGGCTGGGGCAACTGCTGGTGGGGCCGCTCGCCGATCGCTACGGGCGCAAACCCATTGCCCTGGGGGGCGTGCTGCTCTACGGCCTGAGCGCCCTGGCAGCCGGCTTTGCTGCCAGCCTGGGCGAGCTGATGCTGGCGCGAGTGCTGCAAGGCTTCGGGGCCTGCGCCACCTCGGTGGCCGCCTTCTCGGTGGTCCGTGACAGCTATGGCCCCAAGAAGAGCGGTCAGATGATCTCCTATCTGAACGGTGCGATCTGCTTTATCCCCGCACTGGCGCCCCTGCTGGGTGGCTGGCTCACCGCCAAGGCGGGCTGGTCGGCGAACTTCTGGTTCATGGCGGGTTACGCCGTCGTGGTCGGCAGCTGGCTGCTGTGGCGGATGCCGGAAACCCGCCCTGAGGAGACCAGCAGTGCTGGCCCGCTCATCAGCTGGTCCCGCTACAGCCCGGTGCTGCGCTCCCCGAGCTTCCTGTTCAACGCGGCGCTGTGCATGCTGGCGATGGCGGTGATCCTCGCCTACGTGACGGCGGCACCGGTACAACTGATGGTGACCCTGGGGCTGGACATGAGTGGCTTCAGCCACTGGTTCACCGCCAATGCGGCACTCAACATCCTGGCCTGCTTCCTGGCCCCGCGCTTCATCGCCCGGGTAGGGCCAAGACGGACCCTGCGCATCGGCCTGCTGGTGCTGCTGCTCTCCGCCATCACCCTGACCCTGGCCATGCACATCCCGCACCCGCTGGCCATGATGGGCCCGGTGTTCCTCTCCAGCATCGGCTTTGCGATGATCCTGGGCGCCGCCGCGGGCATGGCGCTGGCCCCCTTCGGCCACTGCGCCGGCACTGCGGCCGCCCTGCTCGGCCTGTTCCAGATGAGCGGCTCCGGCGCCCTGGTGGGGATCACCGGTTGGCTGATGCCGGATCCCCTGAGCCAGCTGGCCCTGCACATGTGGCTGCTGCTGCCCCCGCTGGTGATGCTGATGACCCGCCAGGGCCGGCGCTTGTGTTTGCAATAAATCCTGTGCTCTGATGAGCACACTCAGGGGGCCTTGAGCCCCCTTCTCTTTTTCAGGTGACCTCGCCTGCCTCGCATGATCACAGACCCGTGGAGAAAACCGGATGAGCCACACAATCAACGCCGCCCTGGTGGGATACGGCTTCGCAGGACAGACCTTTCACGCCCCCTTCCTGGCCACGACCCCGGGCCTGACCCTGCGCTGGGTGGTGAGCCGGGATGCCGCCAAGGTACAGGCCGCGTTGCCCGGCACCCGGGTCGGCACCCTGGAGCAGGTGCTGGCCGATGACAGCCTCGATCTGGTGGTGATCGCCACCCCCAACGACACCCACGCCCCCATCGCTCGCGAGGCCCTGCTGGCGGGCAAGCACGTGGTGATCGACAAGCCGTTCGCCCTGGATCTGGCCGAAGCGAAGGCGCTGGTCGAGTTGGCGGAGAAGCAGCAACGGCTGCTCAGCATCTTCCACAACCGGCGCTGGGACGGGGACTTCCTCACTGTGCGCCGTCTGCTGGCGGAGGGGGCGTTGGGGCAAGTCGCCCAGTTCGAATCCCACTTCGACCGTTATCGCCCCGAGGTGCGCCAGCGCTGGCGCGAGGCGGGCGGCCCGGGCTCCGGTCTCTGGTTCGATCTCGGCCCCCATATCCTGGATCAGTCGCTCCAGCTGTTCGGCCAGCCGGACTGGTTGCAGGCGGATCTGGGCAAGCAGCGCCCCGGGGCCCTGGCGGACGACTACTTCCATGTGGTGCTGGGTTACGGCGAGATGCGGGTCATTCTGCACGGCAGTTGTCTGGTGTCGGCCGTGATGCCCCGCTTCGTGGTGCACGGCAGTCAGGGCTCCTTCATCAAGTTCGGCATGGACGTGCAGGAGGAGCAGCTCAAGGAGGGCAAGCGGCCTCCGGCGGCGGACTGGGGCGTGGATCCCGCCCCCGGCCAGCTCAGCCAGATCCGGGACGGTCAGCTCGTGCAGCAGACCGTGGCCGGCGAGGCGGGGGACTACGGCGCCTACTATCGCGGCGTCTGCGCCGCCATCCGGGGAGAAGGGGAGAACCCGGTGCCGGCCGACGAGGCTCTGGCGGTGATGGCCTTGCTGGACCTGGCCCGGGAGAGCGACCAGCAGGGGCGGCGCCTGCCTTGTCAGAAGCTGTCTGACTGACGGCGTTATCCGGCAGCGCGGAGAGCCTGACAGAAAGACAATGGCTGACTGGCAATTGCCAGGTAATTGGCGATTTGTTGTGCGAATCTGGTGATGAATGGGTGTTTTATATTAATATTTGTCGTTGCAGCAGTGTTTCTTATCATGCCAACGAGAAAATATCATTGTGATACGCGTTTTCATCGGCCGCATATGGGGATATATTTCGCGCGCCTTCGGGCTCCAGCGGCCGGTGTGCCGACAGGAGCCGGGGCGTACAGTGATGGTCCCTGCACCATCTCTCCATCTTTTTTTGAGGGTATGCACATGAACAAAGTACTGGTAGCCGGTATCCTGGGTCTGATGTTGACCGCCTGTGGTCAGAAAGAAGAAGCTGCCGCTCCGGCTGCGACCCCGGCCGCAGACGTTGCTGCCACTGTCGAGAAAGCCGCTAGCGAAGCGTCTGCTACCGTCGAGAAGGCTGCTTCCGAAGCTTCCGCTACTGTCGAGAAGGCTGCCGCTGACGTGGCCACCAAGGCTGAAGCTGCTGTGAGCGATGCCAAGGCCAACTAAGCCAGCACCTCATTGAAAAACGGGCCCGGCGCACTCGCGCCGGGCCCGTTTTTTTATGGCCATGGCGGGGCGTTGCCCGGTCAGCCGAGGGGTTCCACCAGCAGGATGTGGGAGTCGGCCCCCACCACCTTGACCCGGCTGCCGGCCGGCAGCGGCGCGTTGCAGCGCACCGTCCAGACGGTGTCGTCCAGATGCACCCGGCTCATCCCCTGGCTGACCTCGTCCAGCAGGGTCAGCTCGCGGCCCATGTAGCTTTGCATCCGCTCGTTGATGGGAGCGGCGGCATCCAGCCCGGAGCGATCCCGGCGATGCTGCCAGCGCCACCAGGCCCAGGTGGTGAGCAGGGATTGCAGGGCGAAGAGCAGCAACTGCGCCTGCCAGCCGAAGGGCCAGACCAGCAGCAAGAGTCCCACCTCCAGGGCGGCGATGCCGGTCCAGAGCAGAAAGCCCACCGACCCCATCACCTCGATGGCCAGCAGCACGAAGCCGAGTCCCAGCCAGTGCCAGTGGGTCAGCCCCTCGAACAGGGCTGTCATGATTTGCCCGCCTTGCCGTCTTTGTTGAACAGCTCGGCCATGCCCGCCACCGAGCCTATCAGGCTGCCCGCTTCCAGGGGCATCATGATGATCTTGCTGTTGGGGCCTTCACCGATGCGGGCCAGGGCCTCGGTGTATTTCTGGGCTACGAAGTAGTTGATGGCCTGCATGTCGCCCTCGGCAATCGCCTGGGAGACCATGTGGGTCGCCTTGGCTTCCGCCTCGGCGGCCCGCTCCCGCGCTTCGGCGGCGAGGAAGGCGGCCTGACGCTCACCTTCGGCTTTCAGGATCTGGGACTGCTTCTCCCCCTCGGCCTTCAAGATCTTGGACTGGCGCACCCCTTCGGCCTCCAGCACCTCGGCCCGCTTCTGGCGCTCGGCCTTCATCTGGGCGTTCATGGCTTCCACCAGGGCGAGCGGCGGGCGCACATCCTTGATCTCGATCCGGGTCACCTTGATGCCCCAGGGGGCGGTGGCCGCATCCATGGTGCGCAGCAGCTTCTCGTTGATGGTGTCGCGCTGGGAGAGCATCTCGTCCAGCTCCATGGCGCCGAGCACGGTCCGCATGTTGGTCATGGTGAGATTGCGGATGGCGCTGGTGAGATCGTTGACCTCATAGCCCGCCTTGCGGGCATCCACCACCTGCACGAAGCTGATGGCATCGATGGTGACGTTGGCGTTGTCCCGGGAGATCACCTCCTGGGCCGGAATGTCCAGCACCTGCTCCATCATGATGATCTTGTGGCCGATGCGGTCGATGTAGGGGATCAGCAGGTTGAGGCCCGGGGAGAGGGTGCGGGTGTAGCGGCCGAAGCGCTCCACGGTCCAGTTGTAACCCTGGGGCACTATCTTGATGCCGGCACTCAGGGTGGCGAGTACCAGGAATATGAAGATCCCCAATACAATCAATGACTCATTCATGATTAAGCTCCTTATGAAACACTTTCACTAGCCTAGGGTCTGGTGCCATCCACCACAAGCAGATTCGCTTCTCTATTGCCGCCACACGGCTTTACTAATTACCAAAACGCATTAAAGAGCATTTTTTATTATTTTGAGGGATAAGCGCTCCTGCCTATAGTCGCCCCAGATGTCGCGATGCCGAGGAGCGGGCCCTGATGGATTATTTACCTATGTTTGCCAGGTTGGAAGGCCGCCCGGTACTGCTGGTGGGCGGGGGCGAGGTTGCCCTGCGCAAGGCGCGCCTGCTGCTGGCGGCAGGTGCCCGGATCACCCTGGTCTCTCCCATGCTCGAGCCCGAGTTCCATGAATTTGCCGGTCGCTTCACCCATGTGGCGGCGCGTTTCGACCCGGCCCACCTGGCAGGGCAGATCCTGGTGGTGGCCGCGACCGACGATCTCGAGGTCAACGCCCTGGTCTACCAGAGCGCCACCGAGCGCGGTCTGTTCGTCAACCTGGTGGATGACCCCGAGCGCTCCAGCTTTATCTTTCCCTCCATCATCGATCGCAGCCCCATCGTGGTGGCTGTCTCCAGCGGCGGCAAGGCCCCCGTGCTGGTGCGCCTGTTGCGCGAGCGGCTCGAGAGCCTGCTGCCCCGCCATCTTGGCGGTCTGGCGGAGCTCTCCGGCCGGGTGCGCCGCCGGGCCAAGCAGGTGCTGGCCTCCCTCTCCGATCGCCGCCGCTTCTGGGAGCGCGCCTTTGCCTCCAACACCCTGGCCGGTCTGATTGAGAAAGCCGATTGGCAGGGTGCCGAGCAGTGGCTGAACGAGGGACTGGACAAAGCCCGTACCGAAGTGGGAGAAGTGGTGCTGGTAGGGGCGGGCCCGGGGGATCCTGGCCTGCTGACCCTCAAGGCGCTGCAACAGATCCAGCAGGCCGAAGTGGTGCTCTATGACCAGCTGGTCTCCCCCGAGATCCTGGACCTGGTGCGCCGCGACGCCACCCTGGTGTCGGTCGGCAAGAAGGCGGGTGCCCACAGCGTGCCCCAGGAAGAGACCAATCGCCTGCTGGTGGAATACGCCAAAGCGGGTAACCGGGTGGTGCGCCTCAAGGGGGGCGATCCCTTCATGTTCGGTCGTGGCGGCGAGGAGCTGGAAGTGCTGGCCGAGGAGGGCATTCCCTTCTCCGTGGTGCCCGGCATCACCGCCGCCGCCGGTGCCACCGCCTATGCGGGCATTCCGCTCACCCACCGCGACCATGCCCAGAGCGCCGTCTTCATCACCGGCCACTGCCAGAAGGAGGGCAAGGAGCCCGACTGGCAGCAGCTTGCAGCCACCAACCAGACCCTGGTCATCTACATGGGGCTGATGCGCTCCGAGCATATCCAGCAGCAACTGGTAAGCCATGGCCGACGCGCCGCCACCCCCATCGCCATCATCGAGCGGGGCACCACGGCCCGCCAGCGGGTGCTGACCGGCACCTTGGCGGATCTGGCCGAGCTGGCCCAGCAGGCGGTGAGCCCGTCGCTTATCGTCATCGGTGAAGTGGTGGCCCTGCGCCAGCAACTCGCCTGGTTTGGCGAACAGGGGCAAGGGCAGGAGGCAGAAAGCGGCCACGAACTCAAGCTGGTGAGCCTGGCCTGAGAGGCGAGACCCGAATCGATTTGACGGTGCGGCCAAGGCGGCACCGAACTGAACCAACACCGCGCCCCGAGCAGGTGCGATAGCAATGAACCGAGGACCCAGACATGGACCGTGAAAGACTGACCCAACTGCAGCCATCCGATGCACAGAGCATCCGTGCAGGTGTCACCCGCGAGCGACTGACTCACCTGCAGCAACTGGAAGCCGAGAGCATCCATATCATCCGCGAGGTGGCCGCCGAATTTGAAAACCCGGTGATGATGTACTCCATCGGCAAGGACTCCTCCGTCATGCTGCACCTGGCCCGCAAGGCCTTCTACCCGGGCAAGATCCCCTTCCCCATGCTCCACGTGGACACCAACTGGAAGTTCAAGGAGATGATCAAGTTCCGGGACGAGACCGCCAAGAAGTACGGGCTGGATCTCATCGTCCACAAGAACCCGGACGGTCTGGCCATGGACATCAACCCCTTCGTGCACGGCAGCAGCAAGCACACCGACATCATGAAGACCGAGGGGCTCAAGCAGGCGCTCAACAAATACGGCTTCGACGCCGCCTTCGGTGGTGCCCGCCGCGACGAGGAGAAATCCCGCGCCAAGGAGCGCGTCTACTCCTTCCGTGACAAGTCCCACCGCTGGGATCCGAAGAACCAGCGCCCGGAGCTGTGGCGCGTCTACAACAGCCAGGTCAACAAGGGGGAGAGCATCCGTGTCTTCCCGCTCTCCAACTGGACCGAGCTGGACATCTGGCAATACATCTATCTCGAGAACATCGACATAGTCCCGCTCTACTTCGCGGCCATGCGCCCCGTGGTGGATCGCGGCGGCATCAAGATCATGGTGGATGACGATCGCATGCCCATCGGCCCGGAAGACGAAGTGAAGCAGGAGCTGGTGCGCTTCCGTACCCTCGGCTGCTACCCGCTGACCGGGGCCATCGAATCCAATGCCACCACCCTGCCGGAGATCATCGAAGAGATGCTGATCACCACCTCGAGCGAGCGGCAAGGGCGGCTCATCGACCACGATCAGGCAGGCTCCATGGAGCAGAAGAAGCGTCAGGGCTATTTCTAAAAAATGTTCTAAGGAATCGCAACATGAACAACCACATTCAGACCGCCATCAGCGAGCAGGGCATTGAAGCCTACCTGCACGCTCAGCAGCACAAGAGCCTGCTGCGTTTTCTCACCTGCGGCAGCGTGGACGACGGCAAGAGCACCCTCATCGGCCGCCTGCTGCACGACTCCCAGCAGATCTATGAAGATCAGCTCAAAGCGCTGGAGTCCGACAGCCAGAAGCTCGGCACCACCGGCGAGAAGCTGGACCTGGCCCTGCTGGTGGACGGCCTGCAGGCGGAGCGCGAGCAGGGCATCACCATCGACGTGGCCTACCGCTATTTCTCCACCGCCAAGCGCAAATTCATCATCTCGGACACCCCGGGCCATGAGCAGTACACCCGCAACATGGCCACCGGCGCCTCCACCTGCGATCTGGCCATCATCCTGATCGACGCCCGCAAGGGGGTGCTGGATCAGACCCGCCGTCACAGCTTTATCGCGAGCCTGCTCGGCATCAAGCAGTTCGTGGTGGCAGTGAACAAGATGGACCTGGTGGAGTTCAGCCAGGAGGTGTTCGAGCGCATCAGCTTGGAGTACCGCGAATTCGCCAAGAAGCTCAGCGTCGACACCATCCACATCGTGCCGGTCTCGGCCCTGGACGGTGACAACGTGGTGAACCCGAGCGACAAGCTGGCCTGGTACCAGGGCGAGACCCTGCTCTCCTTGCTGGAGTCTGCCGAAGTGGAGCGCGAGCTGGAGCGTCACCCGGTGCGCCTGCCGGTGCAGTACGTGAACCGCCCCAACCTCGATTTTCGCGGCTTCGCGGGGACGCTCGCCTCCGGCATCCTGCGGGTGGGCGACAAGCTTGCCGTGCTGCCGTCCGGCAAAGAGAGCACGGTGACCCGCATCGTCACCTTCGACGGGGATCTGGAGTACGCCCTGCCGGGTCAGGCCATCACGGTCACCTTTGCCGATGAAATCGACATCAGCCGGGGCGACCTGCTGGTGGATGCGGCGAAAAAGCCCCAGGTGACCCAGAACCTGCTGGCTCACATCGTCTGGATGGGGGAAGAGTCCCTGCAACCGGGCCGGGTCTATGACGTCAAGCTGGCCACCAAGAAGAGTCGTGGCCAGGTGGAGGCCATCCGCCACCGCATCGAGATCAACAAGCTCGACGAGCTGCCCGCCTCCGAGCTCAAGCTCAACGAGATCGGCCTGTGCGAATTCAGCCTGACCGACCCGGTGGCGTTCGACCCCTACAAGGAGATCCGCGACACCGGCAGCTTCATCCTCATCGACCGGCTGACCAACGTCACCGTCGGTGCCGGCATGATAGTGGAAGGGCTGGCGGCCAAGGTGATGGCAGGGCAATACAGCGAGTTCGAAGTGGAGCTCAACGCCCTGGTGCGCAAGCACTTCCCCCACTGGCAGGCGCTGACCATCAGCAACGATTCCGGCAAGGAGTAAGCCCATGACCTGGCAACAATCCCTGGTGCTGGGTCTGCTGGCTGCCCTCGTCGCCCTGCTGATCCAGGGCAAACTCCGGCCGGCGCTGCTCTTCTCGGGCGCCGTGCTCATCACCTACCTGAGCGGCCTGGCGGACATCAACGCCGTGGTGGCGGGCTACACCAACAGCGCCCTGCTGACCCTGGTGTTGCTGCTGCTGGTGTCGCTCGCGGTGGAGAAGACCCGGGTCATGAGCTGGTTTGCCAACCTGGTGGGCACCGGCTCCTTCAACAAGGTGCTGGTGAAGGTGTGGTTTTCCACCGCCTTCCTGTCGGCCTTCGTCAACAACACCGCCGTGGTGGCGTCCATGCTGGGAGCGGTCAAGCGCAACCCCAACCATGCGCCCTCCCGGCTGCTGTTGCCCATGTGCTTCGCGGCGACCTTTGGCGGTGTGCTGACCCTGATCGGCACCTCCACCAACCTCATCGTCAACAGCTTCCTCATCAAGATGGGGGCCAAGCCGCTCGGCATGTTCGACTTCTTCATGGTGGGGGCGGGGACCCTGCTGACCGGCCTCATCGCCGTGCTGCTGTTTGCCCGCCACCTGCCGGAGCAGGACACCGAGATGAGCCGGGAATCCGGCTATTTTCTCGAGGCCAAGGTGGGCCCTGGCTCGCCCATGGCCGGGCGCAGCGTCAAGGAGAACGGCCTGCGTAGCCTGAAAAGCCTCTATCTTGCCGAGATCATCCGGGGCAACCAGGTGATTTGCCCGGTGCAGCCGGAACACGAGCTGCACGAGGGGGACATGCTGCTGTTTTGTGGCGACGTGGAGAGCGTCGGCGTGTTGCAGGAGCTCAAAGGGCTGGATCTCTACGGCCAGCATCGCCTCAACGGCCAGCACCTGGTGGAGGTGATCGTCAGCCACAGCTCGCGCCTGGTGGGTCAGACCATCAAGGATGCGGAGTTTCGTACCCACTTCGATGCGGTGGTGCTGGCGGTGCGCCGGGGCGAGACCCAGCTCACCGGCGGCCTCGGCCAGATTGAACTGCACGCAGGGGATACCCTGCTGCTGGCCCCAGGCCCCAAGTTTGCGGGCAACAAGTCCCTCTCCCGCGAGTTCGTGGTGGTGAGCGGGCTGGAGGCCTCCACCCGGCTCGATGCCACACGCAGCGCCGCCGTGGTGGCGGGGTTCCTCGGGGTGCTGACCCTGTCGGTGCTCGATCTGGTGCCGCTCTTCAAGGGGCTGCTGGTGATGCTGGTGGTGCTGCTGTTTTCACGCATCCTGACCCTGGACGAGATCCGCCGCCGCTTTCCCCTGGATATCTGGCTGGTGGTGGGCGGGGCGCTCGCCATCGCCGATCAGCTGGAGAAGAGCGGCCTGGCCAAGCTCATCGCCGACTGGCTGATGGGGGAGTTCAACGGGGCCAGTCCCTTTATCGCCTTCGTGGGGATCTATCTGTTTACCCTGGTGCTGACGGAGTTGATGAGCAACAACGCGGCGGCGGCCCTGGCCTTCCCCATGGGATTCCAGCTGGCGCTCAGCATGGACGTCTCCACCATGCCGTTCATTCTGGCGGTGCTGTTCGGGGCGAGTTCCAGCTTTATCCTGCCCTACGGCTATCAGACCAACCTGATGGTCTATGCGGCGGGCAACTACAAGATGCCGGATTATCTCAAGCTGGCCCTGCCGGTCTCCCTGGCCTACAGCATCGGGGTGATCGTCATGGTGCCCCTGCTGTTTCCGTTTTAATGTCTGATACCGGGGAATGTGTTAAGGGCTGCTTATGTTAACGCGGCTTTTATCAAGGCTGCTTATGATGCAGGGGAGTGCCAGGGCACTGGCATCCGGGCGTGAGCGCCAATCAGGGGGAGTTGCATGCGCAATATCAGGGCATCAGCACCTTGCCGCCTCATGGTGCGAGGCGGCTTCCCGCGGTAGCGGACAGTGTCAGTATTGAGGCGTGAGTGCCAATCAAGGAGTGTTGGATGAGCAATGCCATGGCATCAGCACGTTGTCGGCTGATAGTCCGAGGCGGCTCCCCGTGGTGCCGGACAGTTTAAGTTTTGAGGCGTGAGCGCCAATCAAGGAGTGTTGGATGAGCAATATCGTGTGGCATGCCCATGCCGTCGACAAACAGAGCCGGGCCGAACAGAAGGGGCAAAAGCCCCTGGTGATCTGGTTCACCGGGCTCTCCGGGGCGGGCAAGTCCACCCTGGCGGGGGCACTGGAGCAGGCGCTGGCCGCCTCGGGCAAGCACACCTATCTGCTGGATGGGGACAATGTGCGCCACGGCCTCTGTGGCGATCTGGGCTTCGATGACGCCGCCCGCCAGGAGAATATCCGCCGGGTCGGCGAGGTGGCAAAACTCATGGTGGATGCGGGCCTTATCGTGCTCACCGCCTTTATCTCGCCATTTCGTGCCGAACGGGATCTGGTGCGCAATCTCGTGGGGGAAGGGGAGTTTGTCGAAGTCTTTGTCGATGCGCCGCTCGCTGTTTGTGAAGAGCGCGATCCCAAGGGGCTCTACAAAAAAGCGCGGGCAGGGGAAATTCGCAACTTTACCGGTATCGACTCCGCCTATGAGGCCCCCGAGCAACCGGAGATCCATCTGCTCAACGCCGGCAAGCCGGTAGAAGCGCTGGTGGAGGAGTTGCTGACTGCACTAAGGCAGCGGGGGTTGATCGACTGAGGTCGATTGCTCATACCGATCATAAATAAACAAGGGGGCGTTTGCCCCCTTGTCGCTGCTATTTCTTCATCGAGTTCTTTGGATATATAGCACCTCGACCCTTGTGCTAAGGAAGGTGCGAATAAGCGGGGAAATTCTTCTCGGCTGACTCAGTCATTTCATTTTTTCAGTTTGAGCCGATCTTTTCTCCCGTAAATGCCTTGAATCAGCCTATTTAGACCGTTTCTTCGCCATTTAAGGCGTTATTCCCAGTTTTTAGTGAGATCTCTCCCACTGACGTATCATTTGGTCCGCCCGAAACAGGTTGGCCAGCGTGAATAACATCGCCAGTTGGTT
>NZ_JBLUXC010000060.1:0-20343 GCF_048276795.1 Aeromonas sp. PS2Canimalfood6 | reverse complement strand
AGGCAATATCAATATGATGCACGGCGACAGCAGGGTGATGGTGGTGGTGTGTTTGGAGACAGCCAGTTTACCAGCACCCTGTCTGTCAACTTCCACTTCCCCAAGATCCCGCGAAGAACCTAAAAAAAGAGCCACACAATGTGTGGCTCTTTATTCAGACTAACGAGTCTGCTCAGGGGCGACCGGCTGGGCTGGTTGCCACGTTGCTGGCAGCGGTGCTGCCACCGTGGCGACCGGAGGTCACGACTTCGCTGCGTACCAGGGGAGCGTACTCCACGGGTTCACGGGGTGTCGGGGCAGGCGCCGCAGCCGGCGTTGCCATGGGGGCATAGGCCTTGCGGGCACGGGCCAATACACCGGCACCCTTGCTGACCTTCACTTCGGGGCTGGTTGCTGGCTCGGTTTGCACCACGGCAGCCGGCATCTCGACAACCTCCGCCTCGGCGGTGGCCGTCTCCTCAGCGATCACGACAGGTGCCGCTTCAGCAACCGGTGCAACCTCTTCTGGGATGGCCTCCACTTGCTGGGTCTGCTCGACAGCATCGATCACGGCGACAGGTTCGTCATGAGAGGCGGTGTCGACGATAGGTTCGACCATCTCGGGTTCGACAACTGCCACTTCGGCCACGGGTTCAGGGTCTGCTTGCGCAGCCCGCTCAACTTCGTCAGTGGAGGGCGCGTCCACAGCCTGGGCTGTCAGTGCTTGCTCTGCCGCTTCCTCAGCAACGGCTTCAGCCACCACGTGTTCGGTCAGTGCGGCGGAGGCCTGCAGGGCGGCTGCAACCGCTTCTGCGCTCGGAATGGTGATGACAGGCACAACCGGTTCTTCCACCTTCACCTGAGCCGCATCGGCCTGGGCCGCGGTAGTCAGCTGCACTTCACCTTGTGCTTCGTCTTCACGCTGGCCACGAGCCTCTTCGTTGATGCGCTTGCGACGTTGCCCTTCGATGCGCTGATTGCGCGGGGTACGGCGGGAACGACGCTGACCTTCGCCTTGCTCTTCTTGCTGCTCAGCGGCGGCTTGCACGTCGGCGACATCGATGATTTGCTCGTCAGTCGGCAGGGCAGGGGTGTCGGTCGCGGCGACATCGACACGGATCTGCTTGCGCAGTTGGCGACGTTCGCGGCGCTCGGCCACTTTTTGCTCTTTTTCCTGACGCGGTTCAGCGCTGGTGACCGCAGTATCAACGGTATCAACCGCCTCGACGATCACCTCGGCACGGGGTTCGCGGGGGGCGCGAGGTTCACGAGCCGGACGCGGGGCACGAGGTTCGCGCTCCTGGCGGGGTTCGCGAGGCTCACGCTCCATGCGCTGTTCGGTGCGCACTTCGCCACGGGGTTCCCGTTCCTGGCGCGGTTCCCGCTCTTTGCGCGGGCGACGATTACGATCACTGCTCTCGCGGCTGGCTGCGCCTTCACGCTTCTCGCCGGCCTCGGCATTGCGACTGCCGCGGTTGTCGTCGCGACGACCACGTTGACCACGGCTGCGGGATTCATCGCGCTGGTGACGGTGCCCGTCATCCTTGCGAGCTTCGCGCTGGGCGGCCGGTTTGTCGGCAGGCGCCTTCACCTCGGCCGGAGCCGCATCGGAGGAGGCACCGAACAGGCCGGAGAAGGCCTTGGCCAGCTTGCCAAAGAAGCCGACTTGTTCTGCAACCGGAGCGGGAGTCGCAACAGGAGCCGGAGCGGCGGGCGCAACCGGCTGAGGAGCCGGGGCAAACCCTTGCAGCAGCGGTTGTTCACGCTCGACTACCTGAGCCTGGCGCGGCTGATAGACCGGCTTGGCAATCTCGGTTTTGAGCTCGTAGCTGGCCGCTTCCGGGATCTCGTTCTGACGGATGCGGGTCACTTCGTAGTGCGGGGTTTCCAGATGCTGGTTCGGAATGATGTAGACACGTACATCATTGCGCTGTTCCAGATTGGCGATGGAGGTACGCTTCTCGTTGAGCAGATAGGCGGCCACATCGACCGGCACCTGGGCATGCACCTGCTCGGTATTGTCCTTCATGGCCTCTTCTTCGATGAGACGCAGGATGGACAGGGCGAGGGATTCATTGTCACGGATGACCCCCTGACCCTGGCAACGGGGGCAGATATGGCTGCTGGACTCGTTGAGGGAGGGACGCAGACGCTGGCGAGACATCTCCAGCAGACCGAAACGGGAGATACGGCCCAGCTGGATGCGGGCACGATCCTGATGCACAGCTTCACGCAGACGGTTTTCCACTTCGCGCTGATTGCGAACCGGGGTCATGTCGATGAAGTCGATGACAATCAGGCCACCCAGGTCACGCAGGCGCAGCTGGCGGGCGATCTCGTCGGCCGCTTCCAGGTTGGTCTGCAGGGCGGTCTCTTCGATATCGCCGCCCTTGGTGGCGCGGGAGGAGTTGATATCGATGGAGGTCAGTGCTTCAGTCGGGTCGATGACGATGCTGCCGCCGGAGGGCAGGCGCACTTCGCGCTGGAAGGCCGATTCGATCTGGCTCTCGATCTGGAAGTGGTTGAACAGGGCGACATCGCCCTTGTACAGCTTCACGCGATTGAGGAAATCGGGGCGGACCAGCTCGATATGCGACTTGGCGCGCTCGAAGATGACCGGGTTGTCGATCAGGATCTCGCCCACATCGCGACGCAGATAGTCACGGATGGCGCGCACGATGACGTTGCTCTCCTGGTGAATGAGCACCGGAGCGGAACGTTGTTGTGACGCCTTGTGGATGGAGTCCCAGTGATTGAGCAGAACGTTCAGATCCCACTCCAGCTCTTCCGGGGACTTGCCCACACCGGCAGTGCGCACGATGAGGCCCATGCCGTCCGGCACGGTCAGTCCGCTCAGGGCTTCCTTCAGCTCGGTCCGCTCGTCACCCTCGATGCGACGGGAGATGCCGCCGGCACGGGGGTTGTTCGGCATCAGCACCAGGTAGCTGCCAGCCAGACTGATGAAGGTGGTGAGGGCTGCACCCTTGGTACCACGCTCTTCCTTGTCGATCTGGACAATCACTTCCTGGCCTTCGCGGACCACTTCTTTGATATTGGGACGACCCTGATAGGAGTAACCGGAGGGGAAGTAATTGCGGGCGATTTCCTTTAACGGCAGGAAACCGTGGCGTTCGGCGCCATAGTCAACAAAAGCAGCTTCGAGACTGGGTTCTACTCGGGTGATCTTGCCCTTGTAAATGTTCGCTTTTTTCTGCTCGTGTCCCGGACTTTCAATATCCAAATCGTAGAGCTGTTGTCCGTCAACCAGCGCTACGCGCAACTCTTCTTCCTGAGTCGCGTTGATTAGCATTCTTTTCATTGAGTTCTCATTATTTTGTCATTTTGATTCCTCCACTGGGTCCTGCCGGCGCCGGCCTCGGGTCTTCAGCATGCTGGGGCAACCTCCCGGTTGGGGTATGCATGAGGCGCAAACTAAGGGCACTCTGGTTCAGCCTTCTCGAGAGGGCGTGAATTAAGGATACCGATGTGGAGACAATTTACGTCGGCTCTGTTTGTGTTCTCCATGCGTTGTACCTCGCACCCGGGAACCGTCATGTTCTTGTATACACGGTGTTTCGGGATTGGGTGGCATACATTTTGGCCACTTAGTACAAGGCTTGAACACAATGACAAAACCTTGTTTATTATCCCATTTAAACCACTTTTATAGCAAGACGCCATTTTTTAACAAAGCATGCAGCCAAGGGCTGTCGGCGGTGTTAAAATCCGCGCCATGACACAGATACATCAACAAGTGCAGCTGCTCACCATCGAAGCTGAGCATGACGGGCAGCGCATCGACAATTTTCTCAAGACTCAGTTAAAGGGCGTCCCCAAGAGCCTGATTTATCGCATCCTTCGAAAAGGGGAGGTGCGGGTCAACAAGAAGCGCATCAAACCGGAATACAAGCTTTGTGCCGGTGACGAGGTGCGGGTGCCCCCCGTGCGTGTGGCCGAGAAGAATGAGTTGCCTTCTGCCAACCTCGGCAGCATCCAGCGTCTGGAGAGCCAGATCCTGTTTGAAGACGACGCCATGATAGTGCTCAACAAGCCGTCCGGCATGGCAGTGCACGGCGGCAGCGGCCTCAGTTTTGGCGTCATCGAAGGGCTGCGTGCCCTGCGCCCCGAAGCCCGTTTCCTCGAACTGGTGCACCGGCTGGATCGCGACACCTCCGGCGTACTGCTGGTTGCCAAGAAGCGCAGTGCTCTGCGCAGCCTGCACGAGCAGCTGCGGGTCAAGACCATGCGCAAGCAGTATCTGGCGCTGGTGCGCGGCCAGTGGCAACCCCACGTCAAGGTGGTCAATGCGCCACTTCGCAAAAATGATCTGCAATCCGGCGAGCGGGTGGTACGGGTCAGCAGCGATGGCAAGCCCTCCGAGACCCGGTTCCGGATTGCACGTCAGTTTGCCGAGGCGACCCTGGTCGAGTGCAGCCCCATCACTGGCCGTACTCACCAGATCCGTGTCCACACCCAGCACGCCGGCCATCCCATCGCCTGCGATGACAAATATGGTGAGGCCGGTTTTGATGAAAAGATGCGAGGGCAGGGGCTAAAGCGTCTGTTCCTGCACGCCTGGAAGCTCACCTTTACTCATCCGGTGGATGATCGGGAGATCCAGGTGGAAGCACCATTGTCACCGGAACTTGAGGCGTTTCTCGCCAAGCTGCCACGCTGACAGCCATGAAAAACGGGAGCCTTGGCTCCCGTTTTTCATGGCAGAGTTCTTGTTATGGCAGAGCCAGGCCGTGGCGACCCAGGAGATCAACCAAGCCTATCAGGGGAAGACCGACAAGGGTATTGGGATCGCGCCCCTCCAGCGCCTTGAACAAGACGATGCCCATTCCCTCGCATTTGAAGCTGCCGGCACAATCCAGAGGACGTTCGACCTCCACATAGCGACGGATAGCGGCTTCGTCGAGCGAGCGAAAATGCACGGTGAAAGGCTCGACGAGCTGCTCGGCATGGCCATTCGCAGCATTGATCACGCACAGCCCGGTGTAAAAGATGACGCGCTTGCCTTGGGCCTGCAGCAACTGCTCGACCGCCTTTTCCGCCGTGCCGGGCTTGCCGAGGATCTGCCCGTCACAGACGCACACCTGATCTGAACCGATGATCAATCCTTGATCACGATCAGCAGCAACCGCACTCGCCTTGGCAAACGCCAATCTGCTGACCAGGGCTTCCGCGGTCTCTCCGTGTCGCGCTGTCTCATCGACTTGAGGCGCAGCACAGTGAAATGGCTGACCGAGTTTTTCCAGCAAGGTCTTGCGGTAGGACGAGGTGGACGCGAGGATCAAGGAAGGCTGCATGTTTTGATGATATCCATTTATAAATCAATTGGTTGATTCTATCTGTGCAGATGGGGCCACGCAAACAGGAGATGTCTAGAGCGGGACTCGCCTAATTAGCGGGAAGCATGCATGCTGATGGAACCACAGCACAAACACAAGAGATCGGAATTGAGCGTGATGACACGATATGCGGCCTTGGTCATGGCACTGATCTCCTTCGCCAGCTGGGCAGGAACATGGCAACTTCGTCAGGGGGATGAGGGGGTGATGCTTTGGACCCAGCCACATCCTCCGACCTCTTTTCAGGCCTTACGTCTGGAGATGCGCGTGAATGCCGATCCTGGCACGCTGATAACGGTGCTGCGCAACACGGCGCGCCATGAAGAGTGGTTGCCCCAGAGCCGTGAAGTCAGGGTGCTGGCCAGATCTGGTCCCGACGATGATCTGGTCTATACCCGCCTGGCGTCTCCCTGGCCGGTGCAAGACAGGGAGCTCATCACCCGCTCCCATTTGAGTCGACGCATCGATTGCGGCCTGACTCTCGAGGTGTGGGCAGAGCCGAATGCCCTGCCATTGCATGCAGGGCTGTTCCGGATCCAGGAAAGCGCCGGACGGTGGGAGGCGCTACCCCAACGGGATGGCAGCACACTCGTTCGGCTCGAAACCTATACCAACCCGGGCAACAACTTGCCGGGCTGGCTGGTCAATCCCATTGCCATCAAGGCTGCCGTGGGCAGTTTCAAAGCCATACGCCGACTGATGGAAGCCGAGCCCAGAGTGGCTGCGACATCAGGCCTGCTGGGGAGCGACCCGCGCTGTTCTGCCACCTGATGAGACACCAAGGAGCACATCCGGTGGACAGACAGGGGAGGGGAACAGGATCCTGTGCTAGATCCTGCACGATATGGCATAATCGGCCACCGATGAGCACAAGTTCCTCTTGCAGGGGCCTGTGAAGGTAAAATCATCGGCGGTAAGGACTTTTTCCTTTGACTATCCCTTGTTGGACCTATAATATTCGCGCCCTATGCAAAAGGTGAAGTTGCCCGTTAAGGTTGATCCAGTCCGTAATGCCTTGAAGCTACTCGATTATGTCGGGATAGTGGAAAAGTCGCAGATGCCCAGGCTGGAGGAATCAACCGAAGGCTTGCGAAGTGATGTGGATGTCACACTGCACTTTGGCAAAGATGTCCAGAAGTTGACCGTTATGAAAGGCACTGCCCATGCCAAGGTCGACCTGGTTTGCCAGCGTTGTGGTGAGACGTTTGAACACCTTTGTGAAGCTAGTTTTATTTACACTCCGCTGTTCGAAAGAACAAACGAGGAAGAACTGCCGGAAGCTTATGAGCCCATTGAGTTGGACGAAAACGGCGAGATAGATCTTCATCAAATCCTGGAGGATGAACTCATCCTCTCGTTGCCTCAAGTAGCCATGCATCCGGTGGATGTGTGTCCCAGAGGAAACATGGAGATGACCTGGGGTGAAATCGAACCTGCTGATGAGCGGCCGAATCCCTTTGCAGTTCTTGAAGCGCTCAAACGTAAGTGAATTTTAGGAGTTAGCCTACCATGGCCGTACAACAGAACCGTAAAACCCGCGCCAAGCGTGGCATGCGTCGTTCCCACGATGCGCTGACCACCGCTGCCCTGACTGTTGATCAGACCAGTGGCGAAATTCATCGTCGTCACCACGTGACTGCCGATGGTTTCTACCGCGGTAAAAAGGTAATCGCTTAAGGATTGCCTTTGTCTACGCAAACTGTCGCGCTAGACATAATGGGGGGAGATATCGGCCCCTCGGAAACAGTGCCTGCCGCCGTGCAGGCACTGTCTCTTCTACCCCAGCTAAAACTTGTTCTGGTCGGTGATCAACACCAGACTGCCCCTCTTCTGCAGCAACATGGCCTGCTTAATCACCCTCGCGTTCGTCTCGTGCATGCCTCCCAGGTCGTGGGCATGGGCGAAAAGCCTATCGTGGCGCTACGTACCCTGAAAGACTCCTCCATGCGCGTGACCCTGGATCTGGTCAAGAGCGGCGCTGCCGATGCCTGTGTCAGTGCAGGCAACACCGGTGCCTTGATGGCCATGGCCAAGTGCGTGCTCAAATCCTTGCCCGGTGTTGACCGGCCAGCCCTCATCAAGGCGCTGCCCACATTGAGTGGAAAGCGGACCGTGATGCTGGATCTGGGTGCGAACGTGAGCTGCGATGCCGACACCCTGCTGCAATTTGCCGTGATGGGCGCCGTAGTCGCAGAGAAGGTGGAGGGGATACCTTCACCCAGAGTGGCACTGCTCAACGTAGGGGAGGAGGAGATCAAGGGCAACGACCTGGTGCGCCACAGCGCCGAGTTGCTGCGCCAATGCTCCGCCCTGAATTTTGTCGGTTTCATTGAGGGGGACAGGATCTTCAGCGGCGAGTGCGACGTGATCGTCTGCGACGGTTTCGTGGGCAACGTGGCGCTCAAGACCGCGGAGGGGGTGGTGCGGATGATGGCCGAACTGGCCGGATATCCGCGCAAAAAACGCAGTTTTCTTGGTCGACTCGCCGGATTTATGTTCAAACGGCGTTTCTCTTACCTGAACCCCGACCAGTATAATGGCGCGAGTCTGTTAGGATTGCGCGGCATTGTGGTAAAAAGCCATGGGCGGGCCGAGCGCCGCGCTCTGTGTCATGCGATTCTGCTGGCCGCACAAGAAGCCAGACATCAACTTCCATTGCAAATTGCAGATCGCCTTGAATCTGTCTTTTCCGACAGGGATTTATAAAACTCTATGCATAGCAAAATTCTGGGTACTGGCAGTTATCTGCCGAGTTCGGTTCGTACCAACGCCGATCTTGAACAGATGGTTGAAACCAGTGACGAATGGATCGTGGAACGCACCGGGATCCGTGAACGCCGTATCGCCGGAGCCGACGAAACCGTCGCGACTCTTTCTCATCAGGCGGCCTTGCGTGCGCTTGATGCGGCAGGTCTGACTGCCGCCGATCTGGACATGATAGTGCTGGCCACTACCAGCGCAGAGAATGCCTTCCCAGCTGCTGCCTGTGAACTGCAGGGGCTGCTTGACGTACCGGGGATCCCGGCGTTTGACGTAGCCGCCGCCTGTGCCGGCTTTACATATGCTCTCGCCATCGCCGATCAGTTCGTCAAATCCGGCGCTGCTCGCCACGTGCTGGTTGTCGGTGCGGACGTGCTGTCACGCATGTGCGATCCCGAAGATCGCGGCACCATCATCCTGTTTGGTGACGGGGCAGGGGCCGTGGTCATCGGTGCCAGCGACACTCCTGGGATCCTCTCCACCCATCTGCATGCCGATGGCCGTTATGGCGAGCTGCTCAAACTGCCGCAGCCCCGTCGCGGCATGCCGGGTGCTGAGCTCGAAGCCTACATGTACATGAAGGGCAACGATGTCTTCAAGGTGGCGGTGACACGCCTTAGCGAGATCGTGACCGAAACCCTGGCTGCGGCCAACGTCGAGCCGAGCGAGCTGGACTGGCTGGTGCCCCATCAAGCCAACTTCCGCATCATCAATGCCACCGCCAAGAAACTCGGCATGGGGCTCGACAAGGTGATCCTGACCCTGGATCGTCATGGCAATACCTCCGCGGCCTCCGTGCCCATCGCCTTCGATGAAGGGGTGCGCGATGGTCGCATCAAACCCGGCCAGCTGGTCCTGCTGGAAGCCTTCGGCGGCGGTTTTGCCTGGGGCTCTGCGCTGGTTCGCCTCTGATACCGAGCGGTGCCCGGTCCTCGGGCGCCCGCTTACCGAATTCGTCTTACCTTAAAGGAATCAATGATGACCCGATTTGCCATTGCCTTCCCGGGACAAGGCTCCCAGAGCGTCGGCATGCTGGCCGAGCTGGCCGAGCAACACGCAGTGATTAAAGAGACCTTCGCCGAGGCGAGCCAGGTGCTGGGCTATGACCTGTTTGCCCTGGTGATGGCAGGCCCGGCCGAGGATCTCAACAAGACCTGGCGTACCCAGCCAGCGCTGTTGACCGCCTCCGTCGCGCTGTGGCGCCTGTGGCAACAACAAGGCGGGGCAACCCCTGCCGTGATGGCCGGCCACAGCCTGGGGGAATACTCCGCTCTGGTGTGCAGCGGCGCGCTGGCGTTTGCCGATGCCGTCAAGCTGGTCGAGCTGCGTGGTTTGGCCATGCAGGAAGCCGTACCGGAAGGCACTGGCGCCATGGCTGCCATCATCGGTCTGGACAACGAAAGCATCGCTGCCAACTGTGAGAAAGCGGCCCAGGGGCAGGTGGTTTCTCCGGTCAACTTCAACTCTCCGGGTCAGGTGGTCATCGCCGGCCACAAAGAGGCGGTCGAGCGTGCCAACGTGCTGATGAAAGAGTCAGGCGCCAAGCGTGCCCTGCCGCTGCCGGTCTCCGTGCCCTCCCACTGTGCCCTGATGAAACCGGCCGCAGAAAAGCTGGCCGCCGCCCTGGATGGGATCGAGATCAAGGTTCCTGCCATCGCCGTCATCAATAATGTCGACGTTTCCTGTGAGCAGGATCCGGCCGCCATCAAGCAAGCCCTGGTGCGTCAGCTGTTCAGCCCGGTTCGCTGGACTGAAACGGTAGAGCGCATGGCCAACGACGGTGTTACCCTCGAAATCGAGATGGGCCCGGGCAAGGTATTGACCGGCCTGGCCAAGCGCATCGATGCGCGAGTGGAAGGTATTCACGCCAACGACGCCGCCTCGTTCGAGCTGGCGCTGGCCCAGATCAAGTAAACAGGAGCAAGTCATGAGTTTTACCGATAAGGTTGTGTTGGTCACTGGCGCCAGCCGTGGCATTGGTCGTGCGATTGCGGAGATGTTTGCTGCTCGTGGCGCCAAAGTCGTGGGGACCGCGACCAGCGAGAGCGGTGCCGAGGCGATCAGTGCTTACCTGGGTGAGCAAGGCTGCGGCATGGCACTGAACGTGACCAGTCAGGAATCTATCGAAACCGTCTTCGCCGCCATCAAGGCGCGTTTTGGCGACATCGACATCCTGATCAACAACGCCGGCATCACCCGCGACAACCTGCTGATGCGGATGAAGGATGACGAGTGGAACGAGATCATCGACACCAATCTCACCTCCCTGTACCGTCTGAGCAAGCCAGTATTGCGAGCCATGATGAAGAAGCGCAACGGTCGCATCATCAGCATCGGTTCCGTGGTCGGTACCATGGGCAACGCCGGTCAGGTCAACTATGCTGCTGCCAAGGCGGGTCTGGTTGGCTTTACCAAGTCGCTGGCCCGTGAAGTGGCATCTCGTGGCATCACGGTGAATGCGGTTGCTCCCGGTTTCATCGAGACCGACATGACCAAGGCGCTCAATGAAGAGCAGCGCGCCGGCATCATGAATCAGGTGCCTGCCGCCCGTTTGGGCGATCCGAAAGAAATTGCTGCCGCTGTGGTATTCTTGGCATCGGATGATGCCGCCTATATTACCGGCGAAACCCTGCATGTTAATGGCGGGATGTACATGGTGTAATCAATTTGTCGTGAGTTCTGTTCAAATTTGCGATAATACGCCGAAGTTTGGCACATTTCGTGGTTTGACCAGCGGCAAGTCACTTGCAAACTCACGTCAATTGAATACACTACCCCAACCAGACGCAATAGCGTATTTTTAAAGGAAAATTCAGGTCATGAGCAACATCGAAGAACGCGTAAAGAAAATCATCATCGAACAACTGGGTGTTAAAGAAGAAGACGTGAAGAACGCTGCCTCCTTCGTCGACGACCTGGGCGCTGACTCTTTGGATACCGTTGAACTGGTAATGGCGCTGGAAGAAGAATTCGATACCGAAATTCCTGATGAAGAAGCCGAGAAGATCACCACTGTTCAAGCGGCTATCGACTACATCACCGCTAATCAGGAATAAGTTCCTGTTCTGAAAGAAGCGGCCCAAGGGCCGCTTCTTTTATGTTTACCCCTTTCAAAACACCTCTCGGAGACTACCTCAGTGTCAAAACGCAGAGTCGTGGTGACCGGCTTGGGGATGCTTTCCCCGGTAGGCAACACTGCCGAATCCAGCTGGCAAGCCCTGCTCAACGGGCAGAGCGGCATTTCCCCCATCGACCACTTTGATGCAAGCGAGTTCGCAACCCGTTTCGCAGGCCTGGTCAAGGATTTCGACCCCGAAGAGTTCGGCATCAACCGCAAAGAAGCCCGCAAGATGGATCTCTTCATCCAGTATGGCGTGGCGGCGGGTGTTCAGGCCCTGGAAGATTCCGGCCTGATCATCAACGAAGAGAACGCGGAGCGGGTAGGCGTTGCCATCGGCTCTGGTATCGGCGGTCTGGGTCTGATTGAGCAGAACCACAGCAGCCTCATCAATGGCGGCCCCCGCAAGCTGAGCCCTTTCTTCGTTCCGTCCACCATCATCAATATGGTGTCCGGTCATCTTTCCATCATGAAAGGCATGCAGGGCCCGAACATCGCCGTGACAACCGCCTGTACCACGGGTACCCATGCCATCGGCATGGCTGGCCGGATGATCGCCTATGGCGATGCGGACGTGATGGTCGCCGGTGGTGCCGAGAAAGCCTCCACCCCCATGGGCATGGGCGGCTTTGCTGCTGCCAAGGCGCTCTCCACCCGCAATGACGAACCACAGAAGGCGAGCCGCCCCTGGGACAAGGATCGCGACGGTTTCGTGCTGGGCGACGGTGCCGGCGTACTGGTGCTGGAAGAGTATGAACATGCCAAGGCTCGCGGCGCCAAGATCTATGCCGAGCTGGTCGGCTTTGGCATGAGCGGGGATGCCTATCACATGACGGCCCCTCCCTCGGACGGCGATGGTGGCGCACGCGCCATGAAGAACGCCATCAAGGATGCTGGCATCGCACCCGAGCAGATCGGTTACATCAATGCTCACGGTACCTCTACCCCCCTTGGGGATGTGGCAGAGCTGCGCGGCATGAAGAAGGTGTTTGGTGAACATGCCAGCGCCCTGATGGTCAGCTCCACCAAGTCCATGACAGGCCACCTGTTGGGTGCGGCTGGCGCCATCGAGGCGATCATCACCGTGCTCTCTCTGCGTGACCAGATGGTGCCTCCCACCATCAACCTGGACAACCCGGATGATGAGTGCGACCTGGATCTGGTGCCGCACGTTGCCAAGGCCGGCAGCTTCGAATATGCCCTCTCCAATTCCTTCGGTTTTGGCGGCACCAATGGCTCCCTGATCTTCAAACGCGTATAATTCGCTCTGGGCGAATGATAAGGCCCGATACGGCAGTATCGGGCCTTTTTTATCGGAGGGATCCCCTTGCTGATTAATGGAATACCCACAGAAACACTGTCAGCCAGGGATCGTGGGCTGGCATACGGTGATGGTCATTTCACCACCATGCTGGTGAGGGAAGGGAAGGTACTCTGGTGGCAGGACCACCTGGCCCGGCTGCAACATGCCAACGCCCGGCTTGGTTTTGGCGAGCACTCCTGGGACCTGCTTGCCGACGAGGCGGCGCAGCTGGCTTCTGGGCAGACACAGGCTGTCGTCAAGATAATGCTGACCCGGGGCGCCGGTGGGCGGGGATATGACGGCGCAGGCTGTGACACGCCCACTCGCATCGTCTCTTTGGCACCTTATCCCGAGCATTATCATGATTGGCAGCAAACCGGCATCAATGCCCTGGTATGCCAGCAGCAGCTTGGGGACAGTCCCATGCTCGCCGGTCTCAAGACGCTGGGGCGCCTCGAACAAGTGATGCTGAAGCGCGAACTTGCTGCGCGTGGCGGGGTCGAAGGTATAGTCTTGAACAGCCGGGGATTTCTGGTAGAAGGGGTCAGCGCCAATCTGTTTTGGCGTCGTGGCAGGACGGTGTTCACACCGGATCTCACCCGCGCCGGGATCGATGGCATCATGCGCAAGCGCGTGATGACGATGCTTAAACAGATGGGCATTGAACTGCGTGTCGTAGAGGCTCCATTGGAGTCACTCTGGCAGGCGGAAGAGGTCTGGCTGACCAATACCCTGGTGGGGATTGTCCCGGTCACCAGCATCGGGGATATGCACTATCCCAGTCCGGTATTGATCCGCCGTTTACAGGAGCGCTTGGTCATTGAAGTTTAATCGGCTTTACACCCTGCTCGCGGGGGCGGCACTCTCTGTCGCCGTTGCCGGAGGGTACGTGTATCACAAGTGGCAACAGGTGGAGACGCTCACCAACAAGGGGCCAACCCGCCTCTTTACCGTCGAAAAAGGCGCCCATGCGGCGCGCCTGATAGCCGAACTGGGAGAGGGGGAAACCAGCCCCTGGGCGGTGCGCCTCTGGTTGCGCGGTCATCCCGAACTGGTGGCCATCAAGTCCGGCACCTATGAAATCAAGGAAGGGGCGCCGCTCAAGGAGACTCTCTCTCTCTTTGCTTCCGGCAAGGAGTTTCACTTCAGCCTGACCTTTGTCGAAGGGTCCCGTTTTGAGGATTGGCTGAAGCAACTTTCCAGCGCCCCCTATCTGGAGCGCCTGACTCTGGAGCAGAGCGAAACCGAGCTGGCTCAGGAACTCGGCATCGAAAATGGCAAGCTGGAGGGGTGGTTCCTGCCGGAAACCTACGCCTATACCACTCATGCCAGCGATCTTTCCATCCTGCGCCGTGCCTATCAGGACATGAAAACGTTCCTGGAGGCTTCCTGGGAGAAGCGTCAGGCCAATCTGCCCTACAAGACACCCTATGAGGCGCTCATCATGGCCTCCATCATCGAAAAAGAGACGGGCCAACCGGATGAACGAGCCCAGATTGCCTCTGTGTTCGTCAACCGTCTACGCCTTGGCATGAAGTTGCAGACCGACCCTACCGTCATCTACGGGGTGAAGGAGAGGTACGATGGCAACATTCGCCGCAGCGATTTGACCGACGTGAACCCCTACAACACCTATGTGATCGACGGTCTGCCTCCGACGCCCATCGCCATGCCGGGCAAGGCCTCCATCGAAGCGGCGCTCAACCCCAAATCGACCGACTATCTCTACTTCGTTGCCAAGGGGGGCGGTGCCCACTACTTCTCCAAGACCCTCGATGAACACAATCGGGCGGTGCGTGAATACATATTGAAGAAACCCTAATGTCTAAATTTATCGTGATTGAAGGATTGGAAGGGGCAGGGAAGAGCTCTGCGGTGCGCTATGTGACCGACTATCTGCAAGCCCACGGAGTGGCGCGGATCGAGTGCACCCGGGAACCGGGCGGCACGCCGCTGGCGGAACGAATGCGGGCCATTGTCAAGGAAGTGCACGACGAGCGCCTGACCGTCGAGGCCGAGCTGCTGTTGATGTACGCCTCCCGGGTGCAACTGGTGGAGACCCGGATCAAGCCGGCCCTGGCAGACGGCATCTGGGTAGTGGGCGATCGCCATGATCTCTCCTCCCAGGCCTATCAGGGGGGGGGCCGCGGCATCGATGCGAACCTCATCGGCGCCATCAAACGGGCGGTCCTCGGGGATTTCAAGCCGGATCTGACCCTTTATCTCGACATTGATCCTGCCATCGGCCTGCAGCGGGCCCGCCATCGCGGCGAGCTGGACAGGATTGAGCTGGAGCAGATCGGCTTCTTTGAACGTACCCGCCAGCGTTACCTCGAGTTGGCGGCCGCCGATGATTCCATCCAGGTCATCGATGCCGGATTGCCCCCGGCGCAAGTCAAAGCCGCCATCGAGGCAGCCCTTGAGCATTATCTGGCAAGCGAGGGGCTATGTATCCCTGGCTGATCCCGGATTGGCATGCCCTGAGCGAGACGGCCCGGGCCGGACGGCTCGGCCACGCCTGGTTGCTGCTAGGCGATCCCGGCCTTGGCAAGGAGCAGCTTGCAGAGCGACTGGCGCGACTGCACCTGTGTCAGCATCCACAACGAGGTGAGCCCTGCGGTCAGTGCCACTCCTGCCAGCTTTTTGAGAAGAGGCATCACCCGGATCTTGGCACCCTGGGGCCCGAGGGCAAGACCATAGGTGTCGAAGCCATCCGGGAGATTTGCAGCCGCCTCCAGAGCACGTCCCAGCTCGGTCGCGGCAAGGTGGTGATCATTCAAGAGGCGGAGCGCATGACGGAGTCTGCCGCCAATGCTTTGCTGAAGACGCTGGAAGAGCCGGCTGGCGACAGTCTGTTGCTGCTCATCGCATCCCGGGTATCTCGCCTGCTCCCCACCATCTTGAGCCGTTGTCACAAACATGTCTGCCAGCTCCCCTCTGAGGGGGAGACCCTTGCCTGGCTCGCCGAGCAGGGCCATCAGGCCACCCAGGCCCAGGTGCGGATCTGCCAGGGGGCGCCGCTGCGGGTGCTGAGCTACATCGAAGCACAGCAAGATGATGCCAGACGGGCATTGCTCGACGGATTTGTCTCGCTGGCATCGGCCCCCACCCGTGCGGCGAATGTCTGCGCCCAGTTGGCCGAGGATACTCAGGTCCGGCTGCACTGGTTGCAGCTCTTCTTGTGCGATGCCCTCAAGCTTCAGGCTGGCTGCGGCCATCATCAACTGGCAATGCCGGATCTTGCATCACTCAGCCAGCAACTGGCTGAGAGACACTCCAGCGAACGGCTCCTGGAAGCTGAACAGCAGCTGGTTGTGCTGAAGGAGGCTTGTCAGCCAGGGCAGCTTTCCAATCCCACCATCCATTTGATGAACTGGCTCAATCGCTGGTTATAAACAAGGTTGTCTATGTTACTCGTTGATTCCCATTGTCATCTCGATCGCTTGAGTTATGGCTCCAAGCAGACCGACATGGCCGATGTACTGGCCAAGGCGGCGCAGCAGTGCGTGGGATATTTTCTCTGCGTGAGTGTGACCCAGGCCCAGTTCCCGACCATGATGGAGGCCATCGCCCCCCATCCCCAGGTGTTTGCCTCCTGCGGTGTTCACCCGCTCAATCAGGATCCCGGGGTGGATGCTGCCTTGCTGCTGACTCAGGCGGCCGATGAGAAAGTGGTGGCCATCGGCGAAACCGGGCTCGACTACTTCTATTCACCGGAAAACAAGGATGTACAGCAAGCCTCTTTCCGCGAACATATCCGGGTAGCCCGGGCACTGAACAAACCGCTCATCATCCACACCCGGGATGCCCAGGAAGACACGCTGCGGATCATGCGAGAGGAGGGGGCCGAACAGGTGGGCGGAGTGCTGCACTGCTTCACCGAGTCCCTCGAAATGGCCGAGGCCGCGATGGCAATGGGGTTCTATATTTCCATCTCGGGGATAGCCACCTTCAAGAACGCCTCAGCCCTGCAGGCAGTGGTCAAGGCGTTGCCCCTGGAGCGACTGCTGGTTGAAACCGACTCTCCCTATCTGGCACCGGTTCCGCACCGGGGGAGGGAGAACGAGCCGGCCTTTGTTCGCGACGTTGCCCAATTTATCGCGGATCTTCGCCAGATTCCGCTCGCTGAATTGGCGGAGGCCACCAGCCACAATTTCTTCGAATTGTTCAAGTTGGCAAAGCGATAACAGACAACGCCCCGCATAGCGGGGCGTTTTACTATGACAATCTGCACTATCACGATCCATCCAAAAACAATCATGCCAAGTTGTTATCTCTCACTTTATGTGGTGGGTGCTGACGAGATCAAATCGCCAGCACCTGATAAAACGGAGCAGGGGTGACAGAGTGCTTGAGGAATAAATGAGGGAGCTGATATGGGTTAAAAGCACTCTTCATAAGTATCGATAATATTCATTATCGATACTTGATAGATCTGAATGATCCTGTAAGATCCACCGAAACTCCGCTTTAAATCATAGAGTTAAGTGAACTACCCAAGCCTTCAAAACCCAGTTCAGCAATCCTTGCAAAGCGTCTTCGATCCTCAGCTGAACAGCCGGGCAAGACGCTTCCTGCGCAGCGCCAAAGCCGACTCCACCCTCAATGCCTATCAGGCAGATACCCGTATCTTTGTCTCCTGGTGCCAACTCCATGGGCTGGATCCCTTGCAGACAACACATCACGACATCATGAATTTTCTGGCGGATCAGGCCGACGGCATCCTGGCCAACTGGGTCTGGGTGGACAAGGAAGAAGGAAAGGGGGAACTTCGCAACGGGGAACCTCGCAAACCGGCCACCCTGGTAAGACGGCTTGCCGGCATTCGTTATGCCTTCAAGCAGAAGGGGATCCACCCCATGCCGACAGAGCATGCGGAGATAAAGGAGATGATGCGGGGCATAGTACGGCTCGGTGATAACCGCAAACGCAAAACGGGGGCGCTGACCCTGAAACCATTGGCCTGCGTATTGGACGAGATAGACACCAGCAACCTGGCTGGGCTTCGAGATTACACCCTGTTGCTCCTGATGTTCAGTGGCGCCTTGCGTCGATCGGAAGCGGCCAGGATCGAGGTGAATGACGTGCAGTTTGTGGGGCAGGGGATACGCCTTTGTCTCAAACCAAGCAAACATCAGCTCCATGAATCGGAGATAGCACTCATTCCAGGAACCCGGTATTGCCCGGTCTCTGCACTGCAACAATGGCTGAAAAAAAGCCGGATTGCTGAGGGCCCCCTGTTTCGTCGAATGAATCGCTGGGGACAGCTGATGACAGATCCCCTGGGGCCGCAAGGTATCAACTTGATGATCAAGCGGCGAACCGGCCAGGCCATCGACGATCTCCACGTCAGTGGCCACAGTTTGCGGCGGGGGTTCATCACCTCGGCGGTGACGGCGGGCAAGCCGATGAACAAGATCATCGAGGTGACCCGACACAAGGACATGCGCACCTTGCAGGAATATTTCGACGATGCCCACAAGTTCTCCGATCACGCCCTGGATGGGTTGTTATAGAGAACCGCGCCTCTCCATTTTTTATGTTAAATGATATCCTGTTGATCTGGTGATATATTCATGTCGTCCTCCACAGACATCATAACGGTGGGAGAGTCGTAATCCGATTTACTTTCGTAGAAGATGCCAATGAAAAATGAGAGATAACATTCACGATGTAGACATGTCGGAAGGTCACGATAGCCAGGAATTGAAGAAAAGCGCTGCGCAAGAGAATGCCGAACGGCAGCGCCAGCACGTGAAGCGCAAGCAGGAAACCCACAGCCGGTTGCAATGCTGGATAAGCAATCGTCATGCAGAGAGGTTGGCCATGCTGGGGCAACAACTGGAAGACAGTCAGGCCTCCATCATCGAGCAGGCAATCGATCTGCTCTATCAGCACGAACTGCAACAAACGACCAACGCGCAGCAGAGCGATGTCCCCGAGTCGGCAGACATGCTCGAATAGACGATGGCGTCGTGTCGGCATGGTTGAAAAAGGAAGACAAAAAAAGCCAGGTACGAATTCCTTGTACCTGGCATAGGGGAATTGGCTCCTTGCAGAGCCGTGCGCTAACTGGTATGCGGATAGCCTTAAGCTTAGACAAGGCTCTAGGCATTTCAAGAACCGGGTAAAAGTTCAACCAGAGTGGGGGTTTTTCAGACTCGAACAGGCGCTATTATTGCTCGAGCGACCCACTCTCACGCATTGAACAGGTTGTTGTCCCGTACCAGCTCCCGGGGCAGGGCATTTTTGATGCGACTCCCCACCCATTTCCCCATGCCGAGCGGGTGCCCCTGGTAACGAACGATCACTTCCCCACTCCCGGCATCCTGCTCTGGCCAGACATCTCGTCCCATCATGAATTCACGGGCATTGGCGGCATCCAGCTCGACGCATCCCTTACTCGCCTCATGGCCGTAAGCCAGAGCCCATTCATGGGTCAATCGATATCCCTTCTTGAAGGTCTCAGCCAGCTTGATGCCGATGCGATCGAAGCGCAGCTTCCCCTGTACCTGCTCGAAGGCGTGAGGGAAGAGCCAGATCTCGTCATTGCGGCCAAACAGTTGGCCATGGGGCACGATGCCAAAATTCCCTTCAATCTCCCGCAGCATGGGGCCAGCCTCTTTCTCTGGCAGCGGCGAGAAGGGGAACTTGCCGAGCTTGCCCGGTTTGAACATGGTGTTGGGCACGGAGTGATGCTTGCGTAACCGGGCGACGAAAAAGCCTTCACTGTCGAAGATCTGGGGCCAAACGTGCAAGTATCCCTCCGCTGTACAGGCTTTCTCCGCTTCCGGAAAGAGATCGGCCAACGAGTCAAAGCTGAAGGCATCACCGAACTTCTCCTGCAACGACTGACAGACGGCCTGATTCTCTTGCAGGCTCAGGGTGCAGGTGGAGTAGACCAGTACGCCGCCGGGTTTGAGGGCGTGAAAAGCGCTCTCCAGCAGGCCACGCTGCACCGCGGCAATCTCGTCGATGCTCTCGAGACTCCAGTTGCGCAGCGCGTCTTCATCTTTTCGCACCGTCCCCTCGCCGGAGCAGGGGGCGTCGAGCAGGATGGCGTCGAAGGTTTCAGGCAGCCATTGGCCAAAGACCTTGGCATCGAAATGGGTCATGCCGACGTTGGTCACACCGCAGCGCTGGATATTGGCGCTCAGCACTTTCAACCTGCTGCTGGAAAACTCGTTGGCGATCAGCATGCCGCGGTTTTCCATCAGCGCCGCGATCTGGGTAGTCTTGGAGCCAGGGGCGGCGGCCGCGTCCAGCAACATGCCATCCCCTCGGGTTTGCTCACTGGCAAAGAGCGCCATCACCGGCAACATGGAGCTCGCTTCCTGGATATAGAAGAGGCCGCACAAATGCTCGGCCGTGTTGCCAAGGGGAACGCTCTCATCGCTGCGGGTGAGCCAGAAGCCGGCTGCACACCAGGGCACGGGATCCAGCTGCCAACCAAGCGGCGCCATACGGGCGACAAACTCGGATACCGTGATCTTGAGGGTGTTGACCCTGATGCTGCGCCGCAGCGGCTGCCGGCAACTCGCCACGAATGCCTCCATGGAGAGATGGGATGGCATGAACTCCGCAATGTGACGCAGGAAGTGATCGGGGAGGTAGGTGTTGTCGTGCACGGCGCAATCTCGCTGACCCAAAATAAGGGGCGACATCTTACCACAGTGCGCGGCCCTTCTTGATGGGGGAGTCCATGAGGCCATAAAAAAAGGTTCTTCGCGGGATCTTGGGGAAGTGGAAGTTGACAGACAGGGTGCTGGTAAACTGGCTGTCTCCAAACACACCACCACCATCACCCTGCTGTCGCCGTGCATCATATT
>NZ_JBLUXC010000059.1:0-21712 GCF_048276795.1 Aeromonas sp. PS2Canimalfood6 | reverse complement strand
CTCGCCACCCCAGTAGACATCATCGAGCTGAATGATGCCGCTGATGGGCTGCTTGTCATCGGACTCTTTCATGGCTTGCAGCAGCTTGTGCTTGAGCATCCAGGCGGTGTCATATTTGACGCCCAACTGGCGCTTTAGCTCCATCGCTGACAAGCCTGTTTTGGTTTGTGACAACAGGTGCATTGCCAGAAACCACTTGGTCAGTGGGAGCTTGGTGTTTGCGAAAATCGTATTTCCAGTCAATGACATCTGGTGACGGCAGTGATTGCATTGCCACACACGTGGCCGCCTTCTCAGGCGACAACAGGTCTTGTTGGCACATTCAGGGCAGACAAAGCCGTTAGGAAAACGCCAAGTGAACAGCGCATTTTCGCACTGAGCCTCAGTGCCATAGTCCTTGAGAAACTCAAACAGGCTGTAGCCTTTCTGGAATTGGATTTTGCTTTTGGCCATGATCTCGCACCTCGATAACTGTACGTAAGATCAGTATAGTTCGTGGTAACTGACTGCTAATCATGGGTAATCAGGTAAGCTGATGCTGTGATAAAGCCTTCACATTACATGGTATTAGTGTGATGCTCTATCCATAGTTTGTACAGATATAGTTATCACCTGACACCGGCCTCAAACCGGTGTCTTGTTTACGCTACTTTAGAGCGCACTTCCTTCGGTATCAATTTCAGACCCTTTTTGAACATGCTGTAGGGGGGATGACTACTATCTTCATGGGTCTGCGGAGCAGGATCAGCTCCCCAGATACTCCCGATCGAAGAAGGTGTTGACCCAGTGGGGGCGATAGACGGCGAGCAGTGTCATGGTCATGCCGTTGAGCAGGGCCTCGGGGAAGAGCAGCAGGGGCCAGATGGAGAGGTAGTCGGCGCCGATGGTGTGCCAGGGGTAGGTGCCGCTCATCCCCATCAGCAGGGCGCTGGCGATCACCTTGACCGAGATGCTGAGCGCGCCGCCGAGAAAGGCGGCCACGAACAGGTAGACGAAGAGGTGGCGGGGCAGCCAGGCCCAGCTCGCCAGAAACAGCAGCCAGCTGGTGGCCACCGGCAGGGCGACGCCGATCAGGGCCTGCCAGCCGATGTCCGCGAGTTCGGTGACATCGAAGGCCGCGAGGATCAGCAGGGTGAGGCAGGGGGCGAGCAGGGCGAGGCGCCAGCCCAGCAGCAGGGTCAGGCTGGTGAGGCCGAGAAAGTGGATCTCCAGCCCCTCGTGCAGCCCGGCCCGCAGGGTCCAGAGCGGCACCAGGACGATGGCGCTCCCCAGGCAGAGGTGCTGATAGAGGGGGTTGGCGTGGAGGGTGCGCAGCAGGGAGCCGCGCAGGCTGAAGGCGAGCAGCACCAGCCAGAGCAGGAGGGCGGCGACTTGTCCTTCACTCATGACCTCTCCTCTTGTGCCGGCGCTGCAAGGCCAGGGGCGCAATAAAAAGAGGCCGCCCAATCCCGGGCGGCCCCCTGTCTCAATACTTCACGTTGGGGTGATACTTGCCGAGGATGGCCTGGACCCTGTCCATGGTCTCCTTGCTGGGGGGCTTGATCCCGACCAGATCGTAAGTATCTCCCAGCACGTCCCACTTGTGCTTGCCGAGCTCATGGTAGGGCAGCAGCTCCACCTTCTCGACGCACTCCCCCAGCTCGGCGATGAACTGGCCGAGCCCTTCGGCACTCTCGTCATCGTCGGACCAGGTGGGCACCACCACGTAGCGGATCCACATGGTCTGGCCGCGGGACGCCAGATAGCGCGCGAACTCCAGGGTGTACTTGTTGCTGACGTGGGTAAGCGGAATATGCTTCTCGTCGTTGATCTGCTTGATGTCGAGCAGCACCAGATCGGTGTTGTCGAGCACCCGATCGAGCAGCTCGTCGTAGTGGCGCACGAAACCGTTGGTATCCAGGCAGGTGTGGATCCCCTGCCCCTTGCAGGCGGCGAACAGCTCGGCGATGAACTCCTGCTGCAGCATGGCTTCGCCACCGGAGGCGGTGACGCCGCCGCCCGAGGCATTCATGAAGTGGCGATAGCTGGTGAGATCCTTCATCAGCTCGGGCACGGTGACCTCGCGGCCGCCCTGGGTGTCCCAGGTATCCCGGTTGTGGCAGTACTTGCAGCGCATCAGGCAGCCCTGCATGAACACGATGAAGCGAATGCCGGGGCCGTCGACGGTGCCGCAGGTCTCGACGGAGTGGATCCTGCCAATCACTTCGGTACTGCTGGCGTCGCCGGCTTCAACGGCGGGGATCCGCTGTGCGCCGTGGTCGGCAGGCCCCTTGGTTTCAACGACAGGGTTCCGGTTAATGACTGACATAGACGACTCCAATGGTTCGGACAGGGTACTAACGGTCGTTATTTTATGACAGAAAGCCCTATAAATCCTACATGTTTAGCCTGGCCGGGCACCGCCAAGCAGACGCTCCAGCGCCTTGACGGGGAGCGGCCTGCTGGTCAGGAAGCCTTGGTAGTGCTGGCATCCCAGGGCCTTGAGCACGGCGAGCTGCTCCTCTTCCTCCACCCCTTCGGCGGTCACGGTGAAGCGAAAGACCTTGGCCAAGTCCAGGATGGCCTTGACGATGGCCTTGTCCTGCTCGCTGTGCACCAGCGTCTGGATGAAGCTTCTGTCGAGCTTCACCTCGTCGGCGGGCAGATCGCGCAGATACGCGAGAGAAGAATACCCGGTACCGAAATCGTCGATGGAGATGAGCAGGCCCAGGGCCTTGAGCTGGCGGATCCTGGCGATGCTTTCCAGCCGGTTTTCCAGCACCACGGATTCGGTGACCTCCAGCAGCAGGCGCGACGGGGGCACGCCGGTATCCCGCAGTATGTACTCCACCTGCTGCACGAAACCGGCGGTGTGGAACTGGCGGGCGCTGACGTTGACCGACAGGTGGGGGATGACTAGGCCGTTGTTGAGCCAGAAGCTGTACTGGGCGCAGGCGGTCTTCATCACCCAGTAACCTATCTCCTGGATGAGGGTGGTCTCTTCGGCGATGGGGATGAACTCGCCGGGGGGCACCATGGTGCCATCGGCCTTCTGCCAGCGCAGCAGCGCCTCCACGCCGGAGAGGCTGCCGTTGTCGACCCTGTACTGGGGCTGGTAGTGCAACACCAGCTCGTTGTTGCGCAGGGCATCGCGCAACTGGTTATTGAGGGAGAGCTTGCTCTTCTCCCTCTCCGCCATGGCCTCGCTGAAGAAGATGTGGTTGCCCTGACCGGCGCGCTTGGCCATGTGGACGGCGGTATCGGCCTGCTGCATCAGGGCCAGGTGATCCTGGTCGTCGCCACAGAAGAGGCTGATCCCCACGGAGGCGCTGCAGTGCAGCTTGTGATCGCCGATGTCGAAGGGACTGCGGAACATCCCCATCAGCTCCCGGGCGAAGTGCTCCGCCAGGATCTTGGCGGTGACATAGCCCTGGCCCAGGGCGGTGAACAGCAGGGCGAACTCGTCCCCCGAGGTGCGGGCCAGCACCAGGTTCTCCTGGGGCAGGGACTTGAGGCGCACCACCACGGCCTGGAGCAGCAGGTCGCCGCAGGCGTGGCCGAGGGAGTCGTTGATCGACTTGAAGTTGTCCAGATCCAGCAGCAGCAGGGCCCCCCACTGACCGCTCGGGGTCTGCAGGGTGCGTTGCATGATGTCGTTCAGGCTGCGCCTGTTGTAGAGATCGCACAGGTCGTCGTAATAGGCGAGCCGCTCGATGTGGCGGGCCGCCTCCTTCTCCTGGGTGATGTCGTGGAAGCTGCAGACGAAATGGCTGATCTCGTCCTCCTCATCCTTGACGCCACTGACCATGAGCCGTACTGGGAAGAGATGGCCATCCCTGTGCAGGCACTGCTCCTCGCCGAGCCAGTATCCCTGCTCATCGACGGCGACGATGACCTCCTCCTTCAGGCTGTCGCCATAATAGGTAGGCCGCAGGGCCTCGATATGCTGACCGAGCATCTCCTCGCTCGCAAAGCCGGTGATGCGGCTGAAGGAGTCATTGACCTTGAGGATGATGCCGCCGTGGTCCATCACCAGCAGACCGTCGTGGGTGTTGAAGGCCACCTCGGCCAGGCGCAGGGCATCGTCGTTGGCGAGGCGCTGCAGTTCGATGGCCGCCCGTTCACGCTGTTCGTAGAGGGCATCGAGCAGGGGAATGGGGTCGGCCAGCGGCCCGTCCAGCAGCAGGGCGATCTGGCCCAGGGGGGCGCCGCCTTGACCCTGTAGCGGAATGCCGATGTAGGCCTTGGCATTGAGGGCCAGCAACTGGCTGGCCTGGGGATAGCGCAGCGGCAGGTCTTCCACATAGAGGCTCTGGCCGTGCTGGAAGATCTCCCGGCCCGGGCCTATCTCCATCCGCATGGGCTTGACCGCAGAGAAGGTCTCTCCTTCCAGCACGCAGCGGGGAATGAGCCAGAGATCCTGGCCACGCAGCTGAAACTCGCCGATCCAGCCCATGTGGGCACCGCTCAGGCCCATGGCCCAGCGCAGCAGGGCGCGGCAGTAATCGTTGCCGGTCAGGTTGGCAAGCCCCGGGGGAGGCGCGAGGTCCGGGGTGTCGGTCGCCACGGGGTCCGGCTGCCAGTGGCCGAGCAAACGGGCGCAATGACGCACCAGTTGCAGGGTGTCATCGCTGATGAGGGTGCTCTCGGCATACTCCAGGCTGAGCACGCCGATGAGCTTCTCCTGCTCCAGCAAGGCGCCGTCCAGGCGGGAGCAGACATTGGCATCGGCCAGATAGTAGTGCTGGCTCAACATGGGCTGGTGGGCCGCCTCCGAGAAGCTCAGGGCGCCCCGGGCGCGCAGGGCCCGGATGTAGCGGCTGTCTCCGCGAATGGCACCGAGCGCGTCCACCCCCAGGGTGAACACCGGGGTCAGCTGCTCGCCGCCAAGGGTGCCATGGGCCTGGTAGTGCCAGAGGATCAGGCGATCGGCCCCAAGGCACTCCTTGAGGCTCTCCAGCATGGCGTCATACTGCTGCTGGCTGGCCATCTGGCTCAGGCGCGGCAGTTGCAGGGACAGGCTGGCGGCGCTCTCCTGGGACTGGGTCTGCAGGCAGATGAGCCAGAAGGCGTCCTGCTCGTGGGAGAGGGAAATGTGCCAGAGGAGGGCGTCAAAGCGCAGCACCAGCTTGCCCCCCTTGCCGCTGGCCAGCCGCTGCTCGATGGGTTGGCGCAGGGCGTCCGGCAATTGGGCCGGCCAGGCACTGCGGGGCTCGTCGAGCCAGTGGAGCGGCGTCTGCATCACATCGGTCAGGGCGACCAGCCGTTGACTACGGGTATCCAGGCGGAAGAACAGGGGCGCCTGGCTGGCGGTCGGAAGATGGCTGAGCGCGGTAGACGACATGAACTGACACTATCCTGTTGAGCAATTGTCGGAGGGCAAGAATACTGCAAATCCGTGGCAAACAAAATTTCATTGAATTCTAAATTAGATAAGCCTAATTTATTGGTCATTTCCTGTTGAGTGGAGTCTTGCAGATGAAACGGATCCTGATTGTGGGTGGTGTGGCCGGGGGAGCGTCCGCCGCCGCCCGTGCCCGCCGTTTGAGCGAAGAGGCGGAGATCGTGATGTTCGAGCGGGGCGAGTTCGTGAGCTTCGCCAACTGCGGTCTGCCTTATCACATCGGGGGGGATATCCCGGATCGGGATGCCCTGCTGCTGCAGACACCGCAAAGCTTCAAGCGCCGGTTCAACGTGGATGTGCGGGTGTTTCACGACGTCATCGAGATAGACAGGGCCGGCAAGAGCTTGCTGGTGCGCAACCTGCTCACCGGCGAAGAGCGGCGCGAAGCCTACGACGTGCTGCTGCTGAGCCCGGGCGCTGCCCCCATCCGGCCTCCCTTCCCCGGCATCGACAGCCCGGGGGTACACACCCTGCGGAGCATTCCCGACATGGATCGCATCCTGGCGGCGCTGGCGCACGACAAGCCCCGCCACGTCACCGTGGTGGGGGGCGGTTTCATCGGGCTGGAGATGATGGAGGCGCTGCACCAGCGCAAGCTGGATGTCACCCTGCTGGAGCTTTCCGATCAGGTGATGGCGCCGGTGGATAAAGAGATGGCCAACCTGCTCCACGCCCGCATCCGGGAGGAGGGGGTCGATCTTCGCCTGCGCACCGGCCTCGCTGCCATCGAGAGCCTGGAGGTGCCTGCCGAGAAGACTGCCGCCGTGGCGACCGCCCAGCGGGGTGGACTGCGCCTGACCCTGAGCGACGGCTCTCATCTCGACACCGGCCTGTTGATCCTCGCCATCGGCGTCAAGCCCGAGACCCTGCTCGCCGCCAAGGCGGGGTTGGTGCTGGGACCGCGGGGCGGCATCAAGGTGGATGCGGGCATGCGCACCTCGGATCCCTGCATCTTCGCGGTGGGGGACGCGGTGGAGGAGACCGACTTCGTCACCGGCGAATCCGTGCTCATTCCCCTGGCGGGCCCGGCCAACCGGCAGGGGCGCATCGCCGCCGACAACATGCTGGGGCGAAGCGAAACCTACAAGAAGACGCAAGGGACCGCCATCTGCAAGCTGTTCGATCTGGCGGTGGCGAGCACGGGGCTGAACGAGAAGCGACTGGTGCAGCTGGGATTGCCGTTCGAGAAGGTCTATGTCCACCCGGGCAGCCACGCCGGCTACTACCCCGGTGCCCACCCGGTCAGCCTCAAGCTGCTGTTTGCCCCCGATGGCAAGATTTACGGCGCCCAGGCCATCGGCAAGGATGGCATCGACAAGCGCATCGACGTGCTGGCGGTGGCCCAGCGCGCCGGCCTCACCGTGTTCGATCTGCAGGATCTGGAGCTCACCTATGCGCCGCCCTTTGGCTCTGCCAAGGATGTGATCAACATGGCCGGGTTCGTGGCGAGCAACCATCTGAAGGGGGACACCCTGCTCTGCCACGCAGCCGAGGTGCAGGCTCGCCACCCCCATCAGCAGGTGGTGGATGTGCGCAACACCCCCGAGCTCGACAAGCTGGGGCGCATCCCGGGGGCGCTGCACATCCCCCTGGACGAGCTGCGTGGCCGTCTTGATGAGTTGCCCAAGGATAAAGAGCTGCTCATCAGCTGCCAGGTGGGACTGCGCGGCCACGTGGCCTGCCGCCTGCTGAGCCAGCATGGTTTTCGGGTCAAGAACCTCTCAGGCGGTTTCAAGACCTGGCAGACGGTGATCGCCGAGTAGATCCTCCAGGCTGAAATGGCCCGATTGATCACTCTGTATGCAAACGGGCCACACCAGTGAGTGGCCCGTTTCTTCATCAGGGGCCGATGCCGATCAGGCTGCCGCGTCGCCGAGGGGCGTGCGGACAGGGTGTTGCCGCATCACCACAGGGGGTGAAGGAGGGGAGGCTACTGCGCCGCGTTGGCCGGTGCATCGTCGACCCATGCCATGAAGATGCGATAGCCGATGGAGAGCAAGGTCGCCCCGATGAACATGCCGAGGATGCCGTTGGTGGCCATGCCGCCAAGGGCCCCCAGCAGCACTACCGGCATGGGCGCATCGACACCACGCCCCAGCAGCAGCGGCTTGAGCACGTTGTCGGCCATGCCGGCCACGACCAGCAGCACTGAGTTGATGACGTTGAGCAGGGTGCCGTGATCCCCCGCCATCCACATGAAGGCAATGGCCGGTCCCGTGACCAGGATGACGGGGACCTGGGCGATACCCAGGATCAGCGCCAGGACGAAGAAGATGCCGACCGCCGGGATCCCGGCGAGGGACATGATGACGCCAGCCAGCAGGGCCTGGATGAAGGCGACCCCGATGACCCCCATGGCCACGGCCCGGATGGTGCTGGTGCACAGCTTGGTCAGGGCGAGGCCCTTGCGCTCATCGGTGATGCGCATGGCGATGCGCTCGGCGCTGATGGCACCCGGCGCCCCCCAGGCCATGATGATGCCAGCCACGATGAAAGAGGCGACGAAGCCCAGCAGGCCGCCCCCCATGCTGGCGAGCATGGTGACAGTCTGCTTGGCCATGTCGCCGAGCTGCGGCTTGTAGCTGATAAGGAGGCTCGGCAGATCCACGGATGCCTTGGTCCATAAGGCGTGCAGCTTGGCACCGATCAGCGGGATGCTGGCGATGTCGGCGGAAGGCGCCGGAATCACCAGAGTGTTGTTGTTCACCTTGTCTATCAGGGCGCTGACGCTGTCACCCAGGGAGCCGAGCATGGCAACGGTGGGGGCCACGATGAGCAGGATGCCCAGCAGGACCAGCAGGGTGGACGACTGACCCTGTTTTCCCCCGAGTCTGGCGGCAAAGCGCTGATGGAGGGGGTAAAGGGTGACCGCCAGGATCAGGGCCCACAGCATCATGTTCATGAAAGGGGAGAACACGGTGAAGCAGAACGAGCCTAGCGCCAGAATAAGACCAAATTTGATGAACATGTCCAGGAATCGGGCAACCAATCTTTTTTCGACGAGGGACAGATCGTTATTTTCCATGCTGATATGACTCCAGAGAGGGATGGATGCATGACCCCGCTGACCCTGTGTGAACTCAAGGTCGGCATTCTGGTCGATGGACAATTAATAAGTTTGTTTTCAATGGTTGAGGCATACATCGAGCGCACCTGCACGTTATGTATGGCACAGGTGTTCAAGGCTTAAAAAAAATTTATCTGCTTGATATGTCGTTGATTGGAAGGCCTGCGTTGAGCAGGGCCGAGAATAATGAATGGCCCGATCACGCACAAGTGAACAGTGGTGCCCGGTTTAGCCTGGGTTCAGAAAATCACGACAATCCTCTTTCATGGAACAGGAGATCGCATGCAGGGTCTCGAATAAACCTCGCGGTTCACGGGGCGACGCGCTCCCGTTCGAGGCGATGCGCCCATCTCTGTTGGCCGATGCCGCCCGATATGGCAGTTGGTGTTCCCGGGAGTGACGCTTTATTCTATTGGCTCCTGCGCTGCGGCGATCCAACCCGGGATGAACACCATGCACCTCTCTCTCTCCTGCCCCGTGACTCGTCTTCCCCGTGTGGCCTGGCTGGCGGCGCTGCTGCTGGCTGGTTGCGGCCCCGACAAGCCTGCCAGCCAGGTGCCGACGACAGAACCGATGGCCCGGCAGGAGGCGGGAGCGCCCGCCTCCGTGGTGCAGGCCAATGCACGCCAATACCGCGATGCCCCGGCGCTGGCCCTGGTCTTCTCCGGCCCATTGGCGCCCAAGGCAAACTGGCAGAGCTGGCTTTCTGTGAGTGAAGGGGGCAAGCAGGTGCAGGGGGAGTGGATCCTCGCCGACGATGGCCGCACCCTCTATTTCCCGAACGTGCAACCCGACAAACGCTACGAGGTGAGCCTCAAGGCTGGGCTGGGCCCATCCCCCCAGCGCTGGACCCTCAAGACCCGGCCGCTGGAGGCGGGGGCGTCGTTTACCGCGAGCGGCATGGTATTGCCGCTGCGCGACGAGCTGCGCCTGCCCATCAGCGCGGTCAATGTGGACGAGGTCAATATCGACTTCTTTCGGGTCGATGCCGAATACCTGCCCCGTTTCCTGGCCGAGTATCGTCCCGGTGCCGGCATGGGCAACTGGGAGCTTGAGCAGATCACTAAGCGGGCCAAGCGGGTATTCAGCGGCCGCTATGCGTTGGAGCTCGATGCCAACCGGCGCGAGACCCGCCTTATCAATGTGAAGGAGCCGCAGCTGGCGGAGGCTGGCGTCTACTTTGCGGTGATGTCGCCTCTTGGCAACTACGACTGGCGCAAGGAGACCACCTACTTTGCGGTGAGCGACATGGGGCTCAGTGCCCGCCGTTACCGCGATGAGCTGGAGGTGTTCGTCAGCTCCCTGGCCAGCGCCGACCCCCTCAAGGATGTGCAGCTCTCCCTGCTCGACCAGAAGGGCAACCGGCTGCAGGTGCAAACCACCGACCCCCAAGGTCATCGCCGCTTCGATCAGGTGCAGGGGGCTCACCTGCTGCTGGCCGAGCAGGGCAACCATCTGGCGGTGCTGCGCCTCGATGGCGCGGCCCTCGATCTCTCCACCTTCGATCTCGGCACCCAGCCCTGGCAGGCCCAACAGCTCTATCTGTTCAGCGGGCGCGATCTCTATCGCCCCGGCGAGCGGCTCGACAGCGAGATCCTGCTCAAGGGGCAGGATGGCCAGCTGCTGCCGGGCATGGCGGTGGAGCTGGAGGTGAAACAGCCGGACGGCCAACTGCTCGAACAAAAGCGCCTGCTGCCGGACAATTTGGGCGCGGCCCACTACGGCCTGCATCTGCCGGATGATGCGCCGCTCGGGCGCTGGACCATCAACCTCAAGACCGCTGCCGGTAGTCGCTTCGAGTGGCCTTTTCTGGTGGAGGAGTTTCTGCCGGAGCGGCTGAAACTGCAGCTTGGCAAGGGGCCGGATGGGGAAGTGACGAGTCTGGACGCCGCCCTCACTCTGCCGCTGCAAGGGGACTATCTCTACGGCGCACCTGCGAGTGCCACCAAGGCGAAGGCGGAGGTGAAGTTAAGCCGCGCCACCATGCCCTTTACCCAGTGGCAGGAGTTCACGCTGGGTGACGTGCTGCTCGCCGAGCAGGCCAGGGATCTTGAGCCCCTCAGTCTCACCCTTGATGCGCAGGGGCAGGGGACGTTTTCGTTAGCTGATGAGCTCGATGGGGTGCGCGCCCTCGGGCCGCTGGAGGTGGCCTATAGGGTGTCGCTCTCCGAACCCGGTGGCCGCGCCGTCAATCGCAGCCGCACCCAGTATGGCTGGCCCGCGGGCAGCCAGTGGCCAGCGCTCAAGGCCGATTTCGTGGCGGATCGGGTAGAAGGGGGCAAGCCGCTCCCCTTCCAGATCCTCAACCTCGATGAGCAAGGCCAGCCGGTGGCGGGGTCGGTGAAGGTGCGCCTCATCAACGAGTACCGCGACTACTACTGGCACTACGCCGATGGGGAGGGGTGGAAGTACGAGTTCAACAGCCAGCCCTATCTGGAACAGGAGCAGACCCTGCAGCTGGATGGCAAGGGGCCGACCCCGCTCACGCTGCAACTGGCGGCGGGCTGGTATCGATTGGAAGTGGAGAACAGTCAGGGCCATCAATCCAGCCTGCGGGTGGAGATAGGCAGTTACGCTTGGGGCGGCGGTGGCGAGCAGGCACGGCCCGACAAGATTGCCATCACCCTCGACAAGCGCGCCTATCAGGCGGGTGACAAGGCCAAAGTGACCCTGGTGGCCCCGCGCCCCGGCAAGGGGTTGCTGCTGGTGGAAGATGGCGACGGCCTGCGCTGGTGGCAGCGCATCGAGCTCAAGGGGGCCGATGGCGATGCCAAGGATGCCCGTGGCGAGTTCGAGATCCCGGTCAGCCCCGAGTGGCAGCGCCATGACCTGCATATCTCGGCCCAGATCGCCGCGCCAGACAGTGACTCAAAGCCGGTGAGCCAAAAGAGTGTGCAGAGCCTGCGATCGGTCGGTCTGGTGCCGCTCACCCTGGATCGGGAAGCGCGCCGTCTGCCGCTCACCCTGAGCGCGCCGGACAAAGCGGTGCCGCTCACCCGGCTGGAAGTGACCGCCACCTCCACCCCCAACAGTCAGGGCCGCGTGGTGCTGGCGGCGGTGGATCGGGGCGTGCTCAATATCAGCGACTACCAGCCCCTCGACCCGTTCGAGATCTTCTTTGGTCGCAAGCGCTTCGCCCAAGATTTGTTCGACAACTATGGCCAGGTGATCCCGCCACAGGATGGCAAGCTGGCCCGCCTCAACTACGGGGGTGACCGGGCGCCGCTGAAAAAGGGCGGCGCGCTGGAGAGCCGGGTCGAGATAGCTGCGCTCTGGAGCGGCGAGGTGAGTTTTGATGAGAGCGGCAAGGCGGTGATCCCGCTCGAGCTGCCCAACTTCAACGGCGAGCTGGCGCTGATGGCGCTGGCCTGGAACGAACAGCAGGTCGGTGAGGCTGAGCGCGCCGTCAAGGTGGTGGCGCCGCTGGTGGCAGAGATCGGCTGGCCGCGCTTTGGCGCCAGAGGGGATGAGACCCGGGCGCTGATGCAGCTGCGCAACATGAGCGGTGAGGATCAGACCCTCTCCCTTGCCTGGACCCTCAACGGCGGGCTCAAGGCAAACGGCGAGCTGCCCGGCACCCTGTCCCTTAAAAATGGCGAGGAGCAGTGGCTGACCCTGCCGCTCACCGTGACCGGGGCGAGCGGTGTGGCAAGCCTGCAGTTGGCTGCCAGCGGCAAGGATTTTGCCATCAGCCGCGACTGGACTTTGCCGTTGCGCTCCCCCTGGCCGGCCGAGACTCGCCAGCGCCATCAGATGCTGGCCCCCGGCCAAGAGATGGCTTTTGCGCCAACTGAGCTGGCCGGGCTGGATCCCGCCAATCTGCAGGGGCTGCTCAGCCTCTCCGGCACTCCCCCCTGGGATCCGGCAGCCCAGTGGCAGGCGCTGGCTGATTACCCCTACGCCTGTCTGGAGCAGACCCTGTCCCGTGCCTGGCCTTACTTGCTGACCACGGCGGATGAGCGCATTGCATGGAGCAAACCCGCAGAGGGCAAGAAAGCGGCGAGCGAGGCGGATGTGCAACGCGCCCTGCTGCAACGGCTGCAGCGGTTGCAACTGCCAAGCGGCGGTTTTGGTCTGTGGGATGGTCGCTCCGACGAGGAGCAGTGGCTCACCGCCTATGCCGCCGACTATCTGCTGGCGCGCAAGGAGGCGGGCGATGCCGTGCCGGAGGCAATGCTCAATCAGGCTTTGAACCGGATGCAAAGCTATCTCACCGACAGTCAGTATGGTGAGCGCTGGAGCAGTGCCCCCGAGCACAGCCGGCTGGCCTATCAAGCCTACAGCGCCTATGTGCTGGCCCGGGTGGGCAAGGCGCCGCTCGCTACCCTGCGCCTTATCTGGGAGCAGCAGGCCGATCACGCCCGCTCCGGTTTGCCACTCTTGCACCTCTCGCTGGCGCTCTCGGCCATGGGGGATGAGCAGAATGCCGCCAAGGCCCTTGCCCGGGCGCTGGCCACAGAGCGCGGGGACGACTATCTGGGGGATTACGGCTCACCGTTGCGCGATGAAGCCCTTGAACTCTCCCTGCTGCGCCAGCACAAGCTGGCTGCGGAGCGCTGGCCGGCCCTCAGTGCCAAGGTGGCCGATACCCTGGCCCATCGTCAGTGGCTCAGCACCCAGGAGCGGCTCGCTCTGCTGCGACTCGCCCGCTTCGATCCGGCCGTCGACTGGCAGGCCAGGGTGACCTCCTCTCTTGGCAGTGGATCCCTGAGCGGTTCGGCTCCGCTGCAGCAGGGCACCCCCGAGGCGCTGGCGGCGAGCTCTGTCACCAACGAGGGCAAGGGCTCGCTCTATGTGCAGCGCACCCTGGTCGGTTACCCCGAGCAGGCTCCTACCAGATTGAGTCAGGGGATAAGCGTGACCCGCAGCTGGTTCAACAGCGACGGTCAGCGTTTTGACCCGACCAAGGTGAAGGTCGGCGATCTGGTGGTGGTGCGGCTCAATGTCAGCAGTGAATCGGCGGTGCCCGATGCCCTGCTGGTGGAGATGGTGCCCGCTGGCTTCGAGCTGGAGAATCCGGCCCTTGGCAACAGCATCAAGCTCGAAGAGCTCTCCATCGAGGGGAAACCGGCGTGTCAGAGCGAGTGGAACGACTACCTCAAGCATCAGGAGTTTCGCGATGACCGCTACATGGCGGCGCTGGATCTGAGCGCCGGGAGCAACCAGCAACTGGTCTACCTGATGCGGGCGGTGACGCCGGGTCGCTATCTGGTGCCGCCGACCCAGGTGGAGGATATGTACCGTCCCGAGATCCGGGCTGTGGGTGAGGATATCCACGAGGTGCGTATCTCTGAGTAACACACCCTCCCTTGAGCGGGTTCGCCCGCTCACTTTCTGGCAGCGTGGCTGGCTGAGCCTGGGTCGCACTGGCCGCGCTGGCTGGCGCCGGCTTGGTCGTTTGCCACGCTGGCTGCGCTTTTCGGTGCTGGGCGTTGTAGCACTGCTCCTGTCATTGCTGGCGCTGGATCGACTCTTCCCGCCGCCGCCACTCGATCCAGCCTACGCGCGGGTGGTGCTCGACATGAAGGGGCGACCGCTGCGCGCCTTTGCCGATACCAGCGGCGTGTGGCGTTACCCCGTGACCCTGGAGCAGGTCTCCCCCCGCTATATCGAGGCATTGCTCGGCTACGAGGATCGCTACTTCTGGCGTCATCCCGGGGTCAATCCGGTGGCCATGGTGCGAGGGGTCTGGCAGTGGCTGCGCTATGGGCGGGCCGTGTCGGGCGGCTCGACCCTCACCATGCAGGTGGCGCGTCTTATCGAGCCCTACCACAGGAGCGTACCCGGCAAGCTGCGCCAGATGGCGCGTGCGCTGCAGCTGGAGTGGCACTATGACAAGCGCACCTTGCTTACCGTCTACCTCAACCGGGCGCCGTTTGGCGGCAATCTTGAGGGGGTGCAGGCCGCAAGTTTTGCCTACCTTGGCAAGAGTGCGGCCAAGCTGACCTATGCCGAGGCAGCGCTGTTGGCGGTGCTGCCGCAGGCTCCCAGCCGCAACCGGCCGGACCGGCATCCCGAGCGGGCCCGCACCGCCCGTGACAAGGTGATGCAGCGGCTGGTAGCGCAAGGTGTCTGGCCCGAACAGGTGTGGCAGGAGGGGCGCATCGAGCCGGTGCTGGCCCGCGGTCACTTCACGCCGATGGAGGCGCCACTGTTTGCCCGTTTCGCCGCCGACCATCAGGCCGGGGCCCTGGTGCATACCACCATCGACGGGGATCTGCAGCGTTGGCTGGAAGGGCGGGTGGCGAGCTATATCCGCCGCTTCCCCGAGCAGACCTCAGCGGCGTTGCTCCTGGTCGACAACAAAACCATGGCGGTGCGCGCCTATGTGGGTAGCGCCGAGTATGGCAATCTGCGCCGCCACGGTTATCTGGACATGGTGCAGGCGATCCGCTCTCCCGGCTCTACGCTCAAGCCCTTCATCTACGGTCTGGCCATGGATGAAGGGTTGGTGCACTCGGCCTCCCTGCTCTCCGATGCGCCGAGACTGGGGTCTGATTATCGCCCCGCCAACTTTTCCGGTGCCTTTCAGGGGCCGGTAACCCTCGCCCAGGCGCTGCAGCAATCCCTCAACGTGCCGGCGGTGCAGGTGCTGGAGGCGCTTGGGGCCGACAAGCTGGTCAGTCGCCTCGACAACGCCGGGGTGAGACTGGCGCTCGTAGGCAAACCCAACCCGGCCATTGCGCTCGGGGCGGCGGGCATTCGGCTTGAGCAGCTGGTGGCGCTCTACAGCGCACTGACCCGGCAGGGGCAGGTGGCGATGCCGGTCTGGCTGGCGGGGCAGCAGGCGGTGTCGCGCCCCTTGCTGAGCCCGGGGGCCGCCTGGATCATCTGGCAAATCTTGAGTGCCCAGGGACGGGCAGATCAACCTTTTGCCAGTGAGGCGACCGGCCGGGTCAACCGACTGGCCTGGAAGACCGGCACCAGCTATGGCTATCGCGACAGCTGGGCCATGGGGGTCTCCGGTCGCTGGACCATCGGCGTCTGGCTGGGGCGCCCCGATGGCACCCCCATGCCCGGTTTTTACGGCCAGAGTGCGGCAGTGCCACTGCTGCTCTCTGTCTATTCGCGGCTCTCGGACAACAGTCCCCTGCCAGCACAACCCAACACGGTGAGCGAAGCGGAGATCTGCTGGCCCTTGGGGCGCAAGGGGAGCGCGACCCTGCCTGAGGCCTGTTTGCAGCATCAGAGCGCCTGGCTGCTGGAAGGGCGCGATCCTCCCACCTTGCCGGATCCCATGGATTGGCCCTCGCCGCTGCGCCAGGTTGCGCTCACTGTCGACGGCAAGCCGACGCTGACCCGCTGCCCCGATGCGGCACAATCCACTTTTAGAGCGCTCTGGCCGCTGTCGCTGGAGCCGTGGCGCTCACCGGGCGAGCGGCGTCAGGCGCTGCTTGCCAGGGGCTGCGCGGGGGAGGGGCAGAGCGCCGAGCAGCAGGCCCCCATCCGCATCCTGGCGCTGGGGGAGGGCAACCTTATCCGCAGTCAGCGCTATCGGTTGCAGCCCAGGGTGCTCGGCGGTGTCGGCAAGCCGGCCTGGTTTCTCAACGGCCAGCGGCTGCGCTGGGACGGGGATCAAGTAGTGAGCAAGGCGGGCCGCTATCAGCTGGTGGTAGTGGATGAGGCGGGAAACAGCGATCGCATCGAGTTTCGGCTGGAAAACCCCTCCTGAGGGCGTGGTGAGCGCCAAAATATTGACGGCATCGGGGATGGTCTCGATGCCGTCAGTTGATTGTCGATTCCCCGGCAGAGGCGGGGAGTCAGGGCTTGACCTGCCCCAGCCGGGTGAAGAAATGCCGGCTCTTGCGCTGGTGGAAGTGGCTCTTCTTGATGGGATGAAATACCAGGTCGCTCTGTGGGTGACTCCCCTTGAGGTGGTGGATCATCGCCATGGCCGGTAAGCCAGTACTGACGAGCGTGGTGAGCGGCAGGGTGACGGTCTCGGGTCCCAGCAAGGGTGTGAACCCCTGCTGGGCCTGCTCGAAGCGGGTCAACACGGCGGGTTCGGCGTAGCCGCTGCCCAGCATGGCGAGCAGGGCATCGAGGGCCTGATGGAACTCGGCGAGCTGCTGACGAAAGCCGCTTCGCCCCCGCAGGGCAATGAGCTCTGCAAACGGGATGTCGGCCAGGTGAGTGGGCACTTGCAGCGGGATCTCGAGGTGGAAGCAATCCTGACCGCCGCGATTGTGGTAGCGGGATTCGAGCAGGTGAAGCAGGCGGTCGAGATAGTCGTGATCGGTAATAAGCGCCCCGTCATTGGCGAGTGCCCACTCACGGGCGAGGCGCATGGAGAGCAGGTTGGCAAAGCGGCGCGCCATTCTGATCCCCCCTTCATCCTGCGTCGCAAAGCCGTGGGTCAGACAAAACCCGTGCAGCCGCTCCAGTCCCGCCTGAGCCGGGCAGAAACAGTCGTGGTTGGCGGCTGAACGCCAGCGGGCGATGAGCTCTCTGTTGCCAAACACTTTGTGGCGGACAAAATCGGGGGCGACCAGGCCGGCAATCTGGCTCTCGACCTGGGGCGTGATATGGGCGAAGAAGGCGGGTTGTGGCGGCTCGGCCAGCAGGTCGGTTTGCTGGCGCAGGGTCTCCAGCAGGGCGGTGAGACCGCTCTTCTCACTGACGGTGAAGACGAAGGCGAGCCGCTCCAGATAGAGCAGGGCAAACTTGAGCCAGAGCTCGTCGCGTACCTCCATGCCGGGGTAGTAGATATGGGTTTTCATGGATGCTGTGTTGCCAGGATGCAGGGGTGGGAATATACGCATGATTGCCCGGATGCGGCAAACTTTGCGTGGGGGAATGTGAGCGGCTGCTCATGCAGTAGGCGCTGCTCACAAAGTTCTGATATAATTCGCGCCCTTAAATCAAGGCCACCCGAGTCATTACCATGAAGTTCATTATCAAGCTGTTCCCTGAAATCACCATCAAGAGCAAGTCGGTTCGCCAGCGCTTCATCAAGATCCTGCAGGGCAATATCCGCAATGTCCTGCGCCGCTTTGACGACGATGCCCGGGTGCGGATGGATTGGGACAAGCTGATCGTGAGCTCCCGCAATGACCAGTTCCGCGAGCAAGCCATCGAAGCCCTGGCCTGCATCCCCGGCATTCAGGCCTTCCTCGAGGTGCAGGCCAGCAAGTTTACCGACCTGCACGACATCTTCGAGCAGGTGAAAGCCGTCTGGGGTGATCAGCTCGAGGGCAAGACCTTCTGCGTGCGTGCCAAGCGCCACGGCAAGCACGAGTTCTCCTCCCTCGAAGTGGAGCGCTACGTGGGCGGTGGTTTGAACCAGCACTGCGTGAGCAACGGCGTGCGCCTCAAGAACCCGGATGTGAAGATCAACCTCGAGATCGATGGCGAGGAGCTTTTCATCGTCAGCGCCATCCACCAGGGGCTGAGCGGCATGCCCATCGCCACCCAGGAAGATGTGCTGAGCTTGCTCTCCGGCGGGTTTGACTCGGGTGTCGCCTCCTTCCAGTTCATCAAGCGCGGCTGCCGGGTGCACTACTGCTTCTTCAATCTGGGTGGGGCGGCTCACGAGATCGGCGTCAAGCAGGTGGCCTATCACCTGTGGAACCGTTTCGGCTCCTCCCACCGGGTGCGCTTCACCGCGGTGGACTTCGAGCCCGTGGTGGCCGAGATCCTCGAGAAGATCGACAACGGCCAGATGGGGGTGGTGCTCAAGCGGATGATGATGCGTGCCGCTGCCAAGGTGGCCGACGAGTTCCAGATCCCGGCCCTGGTGACCGGCGAGTGCGTTGGCCAGGTTTCCAGCCAGACCCTCACCAACCTGAACGTCATCGACCGGGTGACCGACAAGGTGATCCTGCGCCCGCTCATCACCTGGGACAAGCCGGACATCATCAGCGAAGCCCGCCGCATCGGTACCCTGGAGTTCGCGGAGACCATGCCGGAGTATTGCGGCGTGATTTCCAAGAAGCCGACCGTGAAGGCCGAGCTCTCCCGCATCGAGGCGGAAGAGGAGAACTTCGACTTTGCCATTCTGGACAAGGTGGTGGCCGAGGCCCGTTACCTCGACATTCGTCGCATCGGTGAAGAGACCGCCGCCGAGGTGCAGGAGGTGGAGACCACCGCCGAGAGCGGTGACGACGAGGTGATCCTGGACATTCGCTCCATGGAGGAGCATGACGACAAGCCGCTGGTGGTGGAAGGGCGCGACATCATGCATATCCCCTTCTTCAAGCTGGCCACCGCCTTTGGTGACCTGCCGAAAGAGAAGACCTACCTGCTCTATTGCGATCGTGGCGTGATGAGCAAACTGCAGGCGCTTTACTTGAAAGAGAAGGGCTTTGCCAACGTCAAGGTCTACCGTCCGTGATGTGACGGCAAGACGCGTATAAAAAATCCGGCCAAGGCGCCGGATTTTTTATTTCACTCGGATGAAGGTAGACGCTCAGGGGCAGGGGACCGGGGTGAAGGTTTCCTGACCCTGACAGCGCCAGCCCATCTCGGCCTGACGCATCTGCCACAGGTTGTTGCTGCGATACAGGGTCAGGATGTAGAGCATGTCGCTACGCTGGCCATCAAGGGCCACCGAGAGCACCAGATCGTTGTCCAGCTGTTGAGCATGGATACGGGTGGGTACATCTTTATGGCCGACGAAGCGGCGAGCCACTTCGCGATAGTCGTTGACCCAGCCTTGCTGACTGCTGCTCGCCTGACGGATCTGCTGGTTGAACTGCTGCACCGGGGTGGATGCCAGACGCCCGAACAGGGCCTGTGCCCCCGCATGAGCCGCTGCCACCATCATCAGAACAAGTGTGGTAATGAGCCCAAGTTTTTGCATGAGGTTTTCCGGCTTGAAACGACCCCTGTATGACAACAGAAAAGCCGGCTTGGTTCAATCTTGTCCCTGCCGGGATGGGATCTCGCCCACTCTGAGGCTTCTCAGTTGCGCTGCAGCGAGAAGGTGGGCAGGGAGAGGTGCCAGTAGATGGCCGCCACCCGCAGACCAAACACCCCGAGCATGCTGATGAGCATGGCGCTGACCCTCTCTACCCCGACCTCCAGCGACAGGGTATAGAGGATGCCGCCCAGAATGCAGGCGGTGGCGTAGATCTCCTTTTGCAGCACCATGGGCACCTCCCGGGCCAGCACGTCACGGATCATGCCGCCCGCAACCCCCGTCATGGTGCCCATGATCACCGCAATGAGCCCGGGTGTGCCGAAATTGAGGGCCTTCTGGGCACCGATCACGGTAAAGAGCGCCAACCCGAAGGCGTCCGCCACCGGCAGCACATACCAGGGCATGCGACGGGGCAGTTTGACCATCCACATGCCGATGAGCGCCGTGGCAATGACCACCCAGATATAGAGGGGGTCGCGCACCCAGAAGACGGGGGTTGCCCCCAGGATCATGTCGCGGATGGTGCCACCCCCGATGGCGGTGACTGCCGCCAGCACCATGACACCGAAACCATCCATCCTGAGACGGCCGGCCACCAGTACGCCCGAAAACGCGAATACCGCAGTACCAAACATGTCGCTGATGTAAACAATCTGCTCAACCAGTGTCTGCATGGAGAACAACTCACGTCCAATAGATGATGGGGCGGCGATTTTAGGGGCAAGGTGTGGGGATGAGCAATGCTGGCGTGCAAAAGTGGGAGCCAGCGCCGGTTTCTGAAGGCTGGGTGAATATCACGCTCCCGCCTTGTCTGATGCGGGCTGTGGGCACTATGGCTCGGGGGGCGGGCTGTCAGGTGACAAAAAATCCCGATTTTTTTCTCAAGGGAAGGGAATAGAGGCCGATATATAGGTTAGGCGGCGATTACTGCCATAAAGGCAGAAAAAAGAAATTAAAGTCTTGTGAAAAGGCGCCGTTAACTAAACATATCAGGCACAAAACACAATAAAGCCTGAGTGAATTAAAGTTAAATTTTAATAGCTTAGGAGAAAAATAATGAGTCTGTATATCAATACCAACGTTTCATCGCTCAACGCTCAGCGTAACATGATGAACAGCACCAAATCCCTGGATACCTCCTACACCCGTCTGGCCTCTGGCCTGCGCATCAACAGCGCCAAGGACGATGCGGCAGGTCTGCAGATCTCCAACCGTCTGACCTCCCAGATCAACGGTCTGGACCAGGGCAACCGCAACGCCAACGACGGCATCTCGGTCGCTCAGACTGCGGAAGGTGCCATGGATGAAATCACTTCTATGTTGCAACGTATGCGGACACTGGCTCAGCAGTCAGCCAATGGCTCTAATAACAAAGATGACAGAGATGCTCTGCAGGCTGAATACAAACAGCTTTCTACCGAGATTAACCGAGTTGCCAACGATACCACCTTTGGTGGTCAGAAACTGCTGGCTGGGAGCTACTCAGGGAGCTTTCAAGTTGGGGCTGATGCCGGTCAGACTATCTCTTTCAAAATGACCACAGCCTTTACCATGTCAGGTATTGCCAGTGCGACGAAGGGCAAGGCCGACGTCGCAGAGATTACATCTACAAATTCAACGGGAGCAGATGCATGGGTTGTGACTGTTTCAACAGGAAGTACATCGAAAGTGACATGGGCTGATATTGATGACATATCAGGCTCGACAGGTTCCAGCGCACAGATGGCAATGGCTAATTTGGATTTCATGATCCAGGCAGTCGACAGCAAGCGAGCAGAATTAGGGGCAGTGCAAAACCGGTTCGATTCCACTATCCGCAACCAGTCGAATGTTTCGGAAAACGTCAGTGCCGCGCGCTCCCGTATCCGTGATGCGGACTTCGCGACCGAGACCGCCAACATGACGAAACAGAACATTTTGCAACAGGCTGCCTCCAGTATTTTGTCCCAGGCCAACCAGCGCCCGCAGTCTGCGCTTTCCCTACTGCAAGGTTAAGTTTGCAACGTCTGAGAAAAAGAAAAGGGCGGTTGTTCAGTCCGCCCTGGTAAACAAGATGGAACAATGGGGTGTTCGGAATTACGCCTTGTTCTATCGAAAGAGAAGTTCTCTTCTTGGTATACCCCTCGAGTGTTGCGCAGATCGTTCACTCTGTCATCCTCGAGGTTGTTCTCCTGAGCGTAAGCTCTTCTTTGGCCGACTTTGTCGGCCTTTTTTATGGTTCTTCGCGGGATCCTGGGAAAGTGGAAGTTGACAGACAGGGTGCTGGTAAACTGGTTGTCGCCAAACACACCACCACCATCACCCTGCTGTCGCCGTGCATCATATTGATATTGCCTCCTTCTGGCCAGGTTATACCGTCATCGCCCAAGCGCTTTCTGCCAACCATCACACCCTGTTTACC
>NZ_JBLUXC010000058.1:4704-21733 GCF_048276795.1 Aeromonas sp. PS2Canimalfood6 | reverse complement strand
CGCTGCAACGATTTGGTCGAAATTTATCGAAATATATGCGGGGGATCCTGGCGAGTGCAAACTACCCGATGCACACGAGTGTGCTGGAAGGGGTGAACAACAAGATCAAAGTGATAAAGCGCATGGCATATGGATTTAGGGACTCAGAATACTTTTTTCTGAAAATCAAGGCGGCCTTCCCCGGAAAGCCGCGATGAACCTATAAAAAGCCCCGAGTGCCGTGGCACTCGGGGCTTTCCTATGAAAAGCGAAAGGCGGTGTCGGCGTTATCAGCGACCCAGCTTGGCCTTGAGCATGGCAACGATCTCTTTGATCGCCACTTCCTGCTTCTCGCCGGAGCGGCGGCACTTGTACTCCACCACGCCGTTGTCCAGACCACGGTCACCGATGACGATGGCGTGGGGCACACCGATCAGCTCCATGTCGGCGAACATCACACCCGGGCGCTCTTTACGGTCGTCGAACAGCACGTCCACCCCGGCGGCTTTGAGCTCGGCGTAGAACTGCTGTGCCTGCAGGGCGACGCGCTCGGATTTGTGCATGTTCATCGGCACGATGGCCACTTCGAACGGGGCGATGGCATCCGGCCAGATGATGCCGTACTGGTCGTTGTTCTGCTCGATGGCGGCAGCCACCAGACGGGAAACCCCGATACCGTAGCAACCCATCTCCATGGTGACGGACTTGCCGCCTTCGTTCAGCACGCTCGCCTTCATCGCTTCGGAGTACTTGGTGCCCAACTGGAAGATGTGGCCCACTTCGATACCGCGCTTGAGCAGCAGCTTGCCCTGGCCGCACGGGCTCGGATCACCTTCCACCACGTTGCGCAGGTCGGCAACCTCAAAAGAGGCGATGTCGCGATCCCAGTTGGCACCGGTCAGGTGGAAACCGGTCTCGTTGGCGCCGCAAACAAAATCGCACAGATGGGCGGCGCTGCGATCGACGATGATGCGACCGGCAAAGCCGACCGGGCCGATGGAGCCTGCGTCGCAACCAGCGGCCTCTTTGATCTGCTCGTCATTGGCGAAGGTCAGCGGGTTAGCCACGCCAGAAAGCTTCTCGGCCTTGATTTCGTTCAGCTCGTGGTCGCCACGCAGTACCAGGGCGATGACGGCCTGTTTGCCGTGCTCATCTTCCTCGGCCAGTACCAGCAGGGTCTTGGCGATGGCGGTCGGCGCCACGTTCAGGAAAGCGGCCACTTCGTCGATGGTGTGGACGGCCGGGGTGGCCACCTTGGTCAGGGCTTTGGTTGCGGCAGCGCGCTCGCCAGCCGGTGCCAGGGCTTCGGCCATCTCGATGTTGGCGGCGTAATCGGATGTATCGGAGAAGGCGATCAAGTCTTCACCGCTCTCGGCCAGCACCTGGAATTCGTGGGAGCCGGTGCCCCCGATGGAGCCGGTATCGGCCTGCACCGGGCGGAAGTTCAGACCCATGCGAGTGAAGGCGGTGCAGTAGGCCGCGTGCATCTTCTCATAGGTATCGACCAAGGAGGCCTTGTCGATGTGGAAGGAGTAGGCATCCTTCATCAGGAATTCGCGGCCGCGCATCACGCCGAAACGGGGGCGCACTTCATCGCGGAACTTGGTCTGGATCTGGTACAGATTCAGCGGCAGTTGCTTGTAGCTATTCACTTCGTAACGGACCAGCGCGGTGATCACCTCTTCGTGGGTCGGGCCCAGCACGAAGGGGCGGTTGTGACGGTCGGTCAGGCGGCACAGCTCGGGGCCGTAGTCATCCCAGCGGCCGGACTCCTGCCACAGCTCGGCGGGCTGTACCACCGGCATGGATACTTCGACGGCACCCGCATTGTTCATCTCTTCGCGGACGATGTTTTCAATCTTCTTCAGGACCCGCAGGCCGGTCGGCAGCCAGGCGTACATGCCGGAAGCGAGTTTGCGGATCATCCCGGCGCGCAGCATCAGCTGGTGGCTGACAACTTCAGCGTCGGAGGGGGTTTCCTTGAGAGTGGAAAGCAGATATTGGCTGGTACGCATCGCGGTAGACCTTCGCTAGTTCGGGCGGCTTGGCCCTGGAAAATTTCAAGTGCGGAATTTTAACAGGCGAAGTCCCCCGGCCCAAGGGCTAAATTCAGCGGCACTGGGGGGAGGGCGGGGGCCTTGCCCCGCCCGCACTAGACCCGAAATTGCGACAGTAACTGCTGTTGCTGCTGGCTGGCCTGATGGAGGGAGGAGGCCAGTTGCAGGCACTCCTGGGCTTCCTGTTCGCCCGTCTGGGCCTGCAGGCTGATATCCGAAACCTTGCCCGTGGTGTGTCCCAGGGTGTGGGAGAGCTGGCTGGTCGCCTCTGCTACCTGTTGCACCATGTCGGCGAGTTGATCGATGGCCTCTTCTACCTTGAACAGGATCTGTTTGGTGTTGTCGGAGTCCGCCATACCCGATTCCACGGTTTTCAGGTTGCGTTGCATCATCAGATAGGCCTGCTCTGTCTGCTGCTGGATGCTGTTGATCACGTCCGTTATCTCGGCGCTGGAGGTGGCGGTGCGATTGGCCAGGGTGCGCACCTCGTCGGCCACCACGGCAAAACCGCGTCCCATCTCGCCCGCCCGGGCGGCTTCGATGGCGGCATTGAGTGCCAGCAGGTTGGTCTGCTCCGAAATATTGCTGATGGTGGAGATGATCTGGCCAATCTGCCCTGCCTGCTCCTTGAGGGCATTGATGGCGGTGGCACATTCACCCACCTCCATGACCACCCGCTGCATGCCGGCGGTGGCGGAGGAGACATACTAGCTGCTTTGCGTGGTGAGCTGGCGTACCTCGTTGGCGTTGTGTGCCGCCAGGTTGCAGTTGTCCGAGATGGTGGTGGCCACCTGCACCATCTGCTCGCTGTCGTGGTGCAGCGCCTGGGCATGCGCAGCGGTCTGGCGGCTGCTCTGGCTGATGGCCTGGACCCGGTTGACCGAGGTGTGCACGTGCAGGTTGATGTGCTGGTTGTTGTCCATGGTGGCGCTGATCATCTTCTGCAGCTTCTCGATGAAGCGATCCACGCTGCCGGCCAGGGAGCCAATCTCGTCGTCGCGTGAGAGGTTGATGCGGGCATTGAGATCTCCCTCCCCGGCGGCGATGTCCTGCATGCGCTTGTCGACCTGGAGTAGCGGACGAACAATGGTGCGTACCAGCCAGAAGCCGCAGCAGGTGACGCTCAGCAGGCTGAGCAGCAAGCCCCCCAGGATGAGTCCTCTGGTGTAGTCGATGATGGCGTTGAGCTGGTGAACCTGATCCTCGACGGTGGCGTCCCCCTGGGCCTCGACCTCGACCAGCGCCAGCCTGAGCTGGTCGGCACTGTGTTCGTAACGGGCCAGCTGGTTCTGATAAGCGCTCAAGGCTGTGGTCCATTCACGGATCAGGCGGGCATTGTCGGCTTGCAGGGCACGATACTGGGTGGAGAGCCTTTGGCCTGCAAACTCCCCGTCACCGGGCACATCGAACTGGCCGGTTGCCAGCATGCCGTCAACCGCGTCCTGATAGAAGCGGGTGGCTTGTGCCAGCTCGGCCTGGATGGCAGGAGTAGGGCCTTCGCTCTGCATCTTCTCCAGCGCATAGAGCTGGCGCAAGAATCCGATGTTGGCCTCCATGCCGCCATCGGCCGCCTGCCAGCGGGTCGCGAGGCCGCCGTTCCAGCTGATGGCCTGATCCGGTGAGCGGGTGAGGCTCTCGACGGCCTCGTCACCGATCACCTCCAGCCTGGTCGAGAGGCGTGACATGCGTTCAGAACTGGCGCGCAGCGCCTCATCGGTGCTTGTGAAGGTGCGATAGAGGGTCAGCAGCTGTGCCTGCTCTTGCTGATAGGTCTGCTCATGCTGCTTCAGTGTGGTAATGGCCGCCCCATCGATGAGCCCTCCTTGCTCCACCCGGCGCAAAGCGTCGCTGGCCGCCGCTTTTGCCCGTTGCAGTTCCGGTGCGTCGAGGGGGATCCCCGAGAGCATTTTCTGGATATAGAGCGACTGGTTGCCGAGTTCGATGGAGCCCTCCATGGCACCATCTGCCGTCTGCCAGGCGGCACCCAGGACGTAGGAGAGCAGATCAGCCAGCCGCTGGCTGCCATACCAGCCGATCGCCCCCATGCCCAGGGTGCAGCCGAGCAGAATGGTGAGTCCGAGGTTGGATGTGGTGACGATTTTCATGATTCAAGCCTTCCATGGTGCCGAACAAGACCATTTCAGTGTTCAATCAATGACGAAGATGTGCCATCCCCGATGGAAAATAAAGTGATAGACAGTGTTCTGAACGAGGGAAATGGCCGGGTATGAAGAGCTGGTCATCCCATGATCTGCATGGACCTATGCTGGATACTTATCCAGTTATTCTTTATGCTATGACCCAATTTGCGAGAGTCTGCGTGGCGAGGAAAAGAACATGATCGGTCGCTTGAGAGGCGTCATCATCGAGAAGCAACCCCCCGAGGTGTTGCTGGAAGTCGGAGGGGTGGGATATGAGGTTCATATGCCCATGAGCTGCTTCTATGATCTGCCCGAACTCGGGAAGGAGGCCGTCATTCACACCCACTTCGTGGTGCGTGAAGATGCCCAGCTGCTCTACGGCTTCAACCACAAGCAGGAGCGGGCGCTGTTTCGCGAGCTGATCAAGACCAACGGGGTCGGCCCCAAGCTGGCACTGGCCATTCTCTCCGGCATGACGGCCACCCAGTTTGTGATGAGCGTCGAGCGCGAGGAGATAAGCTCCCTGGTCAAGTTGCCCGGCGTGGGCAAGAAGACCGCCGAGCGCCTGGTGGTGGAGATGAAAGACCGCCTCAAGGGCTGGGTCAGCCACGATCTCTTCTCCCCGGCCGAAATCACCCTGCCCGCGAAAGAGAGCCCGCTGCGTGCCCCGGATGCGAGCGAGGAGGCGGCCAGTGCACTGGTGGCCCTCGGCTACAAGCCGCAGCAGGCCAGCCAGATCGTCAGCAAGGTGGCCGCCGACGGCATGTCGGTAGAGGAGATCATTCGTGAATCCCTGCGCAGCCTGGTGTGAGGTAGACAATGATTGAAGCGGATCGCCTCATCTCGGCCGGTGCCGCCCGTGAGGACGAGATCATCGATCGGGCCATCCGGCCCAGAAAGCTGGCCGATTACACCGGACAGGATCATGTCTGCGATCAGATGGAGATCTTCATCGAGGCCGCCCGCCAGCGCGGGGAGGCCCTCGATCATCTGCTGATCTTCGGGCCTCCCGGCCTTGGCAAGACCACGCTGGCCAACATCGTCGCCAACGAGATGGGGGTCAACATCAAGACCACCTCGGGCCCCGTGCTGGAGAAGGCCGGCGATCTGGCGGCGCTCCTCACCAACCTGGAACCGAACGATGTACTCTTCATCGACGAGATCCACCGTCTCAGCCCGGTGGTGGAGGAGGTGCTCTATCCGGCCATGGAGGACTACCAGCTCGACATCATGATAGGGGAGGGGCCAGCGGCCCGCTCCATCAAGCTCGATCTCCCTCCCTTCACCCTGATCGGTGCCACCACCCGGGCCGGCTCCCTCACCAGCCCCCTGCGTGATCGGTTTGGCATCGTGCAGCGCCTCGAGTTTTACAACGTCAAGGACCTGACCGACATCGTCTCTCGCAGCGCCCGCTGCCTCGGGCTCGACATGACGGAAGACGGCGCTCTCGAGGTAGCCCGTCGCTCCCGGGGGACACCGCGGATTGCTAACCGTTTGTTAAGGCGGGTACGGGATTTTGCCCAGGTGAAGTCTGACGGGCGAATTGACGGACCCATTGCGGCCCGTGCCATGGACATGCTGGATGTGGACAACGAAGGTTTCGACTTCATGGATCGCAAGCTATTGTTGGCCGTCATCGACAAGTTTATGGGGGGGCCCGTCGGGCTCGACAACCTGGCCGCCGCCATCGGTGAGGAGAAGGACACCATAGAAGACGTGCTGGAACCTTATCTGATCCAGCAAGGCTATCTGCAACGTACACCCAGAGGGCGGATCGCAACTCAGAGAGCCTACGCACACTTTGGCCTGGAACGACCGGCAGATCAGTAGACGTTGCGATATGAACCAAAAAGCCGCCCTTGAGGCGGCTTTTTGTTTTGCGGGCAAAAAAAAAGCCCACGGCACAGGCGGTGGGCAAAGACAATTCAGGATGGATGTTCACAGACAGTGAGCGCGTCTGCAGACCGGTCGGGAAAAAACAGAGGAGCCGTCGCGAGGCTTCAGAGTCGGTTCATTTGATAGAGTTGAACGAAAGAAAGCTTGTAGTAACGGATGGTCTTGGCAACAAACTTTTTCATCATTAATCCCAACAAACAGGTTCGAAATGTTCATCGAATACGTACCGGGAACCCGGAATGACCGGCCTGTATTCAGAGGTATGCCCTCACTGCGAGGCGCATTGTAGGAGCTCTTTCCGGGTGGGGCAAACAAGAAAATCTATGGGCTTTTGATTAGATAAACTAATGATTTTGGTGGGGGTGTCAATCCGCATAAACATGTGTTTTTACTGGGTTTAAATTGATTTTTGGATGAGCCTGGCCATTTATTGAAATAATCGAGATGCGAAGGCTTTATTTCCGGGGTTGCGTATTTGTTTAACAGAATTGAAACTATTTTGGTTGGTCATAAAATTGATTTAAATCAATTATTTACGACTTGTCGTTTTTTGTGATGAAGCTCCCATAATTAATGGGGAAAGCCCTATAAGTTACCTTGAAAAAACATGTATTGAGGGTGGTTTTACATTGATTTCAATCAAATAAAGGTGATATAAAACAGCGATCATTATAGGCGGGAATAGAACCCTGGTTATTGTTTATTAGATGTTAAACATTAGCTTTTTTTGTTCCTGTATATTGCCTTGTTGTTAATGTGGTGGCAGTCGAATCCGGTCAGTCCGCGAGGGGTGACCGACCGTTCGGGGACTTCCAATGGAAGCTTTGTCCTTAAAACTTAAAATAGCCGTGCCAATAATCGGTGAGGAAACATCATGATTGCTGAGCATGTGGTAGACCTATCGCGGTTCCAATTTGCTGCGACGGCCCTTTATCACTTCCTGTTTGTACCCTTGACGCTGGGGATGGCCTTCATCCTGGCGATCATGGAGTCTGTCTATGTGATGACCAACAACACAGTGTACCGGGACATGACCAAGTTCTGGGGCAAGTTGTTTGGTATCAACTTTGCCCTCGGGGTTACCACCGGGCTCACCATGGAGTTTCAGTTCGGTACCAACTGGGCTTACTACTCCCACTATGTCGGCGACATCTTCGGGGCCCCGCTGGCCATCGAAGGCTTGATGGCCTTCTTCCTGGAGTCCACCTTCGTCGGTATGTTCTTCTTCGGTTGGGATCGTCTGAGCAAGCGCCAGCACCTGGCGGCTACCTGGCTGATGGCGCTCGGGACCAACCTCTCCGCACTGTGGATCCTGGTCGCCAACGGCTGGATGCAGAACCCGGTGGGTGCCGAGTTCAACTTCGAATCCATGCGCATGGAGATGGTGAGCTTCGCCGACCTGGTGTTCAACCCGGTTGCACAGGTCAAGTTCGTCCACACCGTGGCGGCAGGCTATACCACGGGTGCCATGTTCGTGCTCGGGATCTCCTCCTATTACCTGCTGAAGAATCGTGATGTGGCGTTCGCTCGTCGCTCCTTCGCCATCGCGGCCGCGTTCGGCATGGCCTCCATCCTCTCCGTGCTGGTGCTGGGTGACGAGTCCGGCTACGAGACCGGGGAAGTGCAGAAGGTGAAACTGGCGGCCATCGAGGCCGAGTGGAACACGGAGCCGGCTCCGGCATCCTTCACCCTGTTCGGGATCCCGAATCAGGAGGAGATGCGCACCGACTACGCCATCAAGATCCCCTATGCCCTCGGCATCATCGCCACCCGTTCCCTGGACGGTCAGGTGACTGGTCTCAAGGATCTCAAGAGCGAGCATGAGCTGCGCGTGCGCAACGGCATGACCGCCTACGACCTGCTGACCAAGCTGCAATCCGGTGACAAGTCCGACGATACCCGCGCCCGCTTCGACGAAGTGAAGCAGGATCTGGGCTACGGTCTGCTGCTCAAGCGTTACACCCCCAACGTGACCGACGCCACCGACGAGCAGATCAAGGCCGCCGTGGATGACTCCATCCCGCAGGTACTGCCGCTGTTCTTCGCCTTCCGCATCATGGTCGCCTGCGGCATCCTGATGCTGGTGCTGATCGGTCTGGCCTTCTATGACAGCACCCGCCACAAGATCGGCGAGCGCAAGTGGCTGCTCAAGGCGCTGCTGTACGGCATTCCGCTGCCCTGGATCGCCATCGAGGCGGGCTGGTTTGTCGCTGAATATGGTCGTCAACCCTGGACCATCGCCGAGATGCTGCCGACTTATGTCTCTGCATCCAACATTCCTGCGTCCGAGATCTGGTTCTCTCTGATCGGGATCTTCCTGTTCTACACCGTACTGCTGATCATCGAGATGTACCTGATGTTCAAGTATGCGCGCCTGGGCCCAAGCAGCCTGAAGACGGGCAAGTACCACTTCGAACAGAGCAAGGCATAAGGAGAGTGACCCATGTTTGATTACGAACTGTTGCGTCTGGTCTGGTGGGTGCTGGTCGGCGTGCTGCTGATCGGGTTTGCCATCACCGACGGTTTCGATATGGGGGTGGGCGCCCTGCTCCCCTTCGTCGGCAAGAAGGATGTGGAGCGTCGCGTGATGCTCAACACCATGGGGCCGCATTGGGAAGGCAACCAGGTCTGGCTGGTGACCGCCGGTGGCGCCCTGTTCGCCGCCTGGCCCATGGTCTATGCGGCGGCCTTCTCCGGCTTCTACATCGCCATGATCCTGACCCTGATGGCGCTGTTCTTCCGTCCGGTCGGCTTCAAGTACCGCTCCCTGCAGGAAGATGCCAAGTGGCGCTCCAACTGGGACTGGGCTCTGTTTGCCGGTAGCGCCATTCCCCCTGTCATCTTCGGGGTGGCGTTCGGCAACCTGCTGCAAGGTGTACCGTTCAGCTTCAACCAGTTCCTGATGATGACCTATCACGGCAACTTCTTCGGTCTGCTCAATCCGTTCGGTCTGCTGGCCGGTCTGGTGAGCCTCTTCATGATCATCACTCAGGGTGCAACCTGGCTGATGATGAAGACCGAAGGTGAAGTGCTGGCGCGCTCTCGCACCGCCGCCATGATCTTCTCCCTGCTGACCCTGGTGCTGTTCGCCCTGGCCGGTGTCTGGGTGAGCGGCATGGATGGTTATGTGATTGTGGGCTCCGTCGCCACCGACGCCGTCACCAACCCCCTTCACAAGGAAGTGGTGGTGCAGGCCGGTGCCTGGATGCAGAACTACAACCTCTATCCCTGGATGATTGCCGCACCCGTGCTGGGTCTGGTGATGTGTCTGCTGACCGCCGTGGCGGCCAAGCTGGACAAGGGTTGGGTGGCGTTCCTGTTCTCCTCCTTAGGCATCGCCGGCATCATCCTGACCGCGGGCTTCTCCATGTTCCCGTTCGTGATGCCTTCGAGCCTCGAGCCGTCCCAGAGCCTGACCATGTGGGATTCCACCGCCTCCTTCAACACCCTCAAGGTGATGACGGTAGTCGCAGTCGTCTTCGTGCCGACCGTGCTGGCTTACACCATCTGGACCTACATCAAGATGTTCGGCCGGGTGAGTAACAAGCACATCGAAGACAACCAACAATCGCTCTACTAAGAAGGTGCCCTGATATGTGGTATTTCACCTGGATCCTGGGGCTGCTGCTGGCCTGTGCGTTTGGGATTATCAATGCGCTCTGGCTGGAGCACACCGAGAACCTGGATCGTCAGATTGATGAAGACAAGTGACAGGCTCGCCCGGCTGGCCGCTCCTCTGGAGCGCCAGCCATGGCAAGGTCTGATGCTGCTGGCGGCGGCCCTGCTGGCTGTCGCCATCTTGCAGGCGCCCAACCTGGTCGCGGCCAACACCAGTGAGCACGGCCTCTGGCTTGCACCCTGGCTGATGTGGGCGGTCTGTTGCGGTGTCATGCATGGACTGGGGTTTCACCCGCGCAGCCTGGTGGGTCGCGTGCTGTTCTTCCCCTGGCTCGCCCTGCCCAGCCTGCTCTGCGGGCTCTGGCTGACCAGCAGCTACTACCTGCCATAAATGATGAAGGAGGTCGGCATCAGCCCACCTCCTTCTTCTTTTTTGAGGGGCGTGCCGTCGCCCGGTCAGAGCGACAGAACCTCGCTCGTCACGCCGCTCGCAGCCACTGCTCTTGTCCGCTTTTCTTGCGATGCTGACAGCCCTGTGGTCTTCGGCCTGTCGGCGCCGCAGCACGCCATAAAAAACAGGGGGAGAGGGGATTTCCCTGCCTCCCCCTGCTTCTTTCCTATTCAGCCCTGCGCTATGATAGCCCCCCATCTGACTGTCGAATGGATCACAGATTTTTATGGGGGAAGTCTCTGAGTTTCCGGTGCGTGTCTACTACGAAGACACGGATGCCGGAGGCATCGTCTACAACGCCAATTATCTCAAGTTTATGGAACGGGCCCGCACCGAATTCCTGCGCGCAGGCGGCATCGAACAGGATGTCCTGCTGCAGGCGGGGATCGCGTTTGTGGTGAGTCGCACCGAAATCGACTTCCGCGCGGCTGCCCGCTTCAATGAACTGCTGACCGTAATGACGCAAGTAACTGAGGTGAAACGCGCTTCCATGCGTTTTTCACAGCAGATCCTGGCGGCTGATGGACGGCTGATCACTCAGGCCATGGTACAGATCGCCTGTGTCAGCCATCCGCAAATGAAACCTGTTGCAATACCTGAAAAAATCAAGGGAGTGCTGTTAAGTGCACGCTGAAATTTCGTTTATTGGCCTGTTCTGGCAAGCCAGTCTGTTGGTGAAACTGGTCATGATGACCCTGATGGGCATGTCGGTCGTCTCCTGGGCGCTGATCATCCAGCGCTCCAAGGCCATCAAGGCGGCCAACCTCGCTTCGGAGCAGTTTGAAGACAGATTCTGGTCCGGGGTCGACCTCAATCGTCTCTACCAGGAGTCCTCCTCCCGTCGTGACGACATCGAAGGCATGGAAGACATCTTCTACTCCGGCTTCAAGGAGTATGCCCGCCTGCTCAAGGCCGGTGCCCGCGGTCAGGATGCGGTGATGGACGGTACCTATCGTGCCATGCGCGTCTCCCTGTCCCGTGCAGTGGACGATCTCGAGTCCAACCTGCCGGTCTTGGCGACCATCGGCTCCATCAGCCCCTATATCGGTCTGTTCGGTACCGTCTGGGGGATCATGAACGCCTTTATCGCTCTGGGTCAGGTTCAGCAGGCGACCCTGCAGATGGTGGCACCGGGTATCGCGGAGGCTCTGATCGCCACCGCCATGGGTCTGTTTGCCGCCATCCCGGCCGTTATCTTCTACAACCGCTTCACCAACAAGGTCGAACGGCTGGAAAACGCCTACGCCAACTTCATGGACGAGTTCACCACCATTCTGAACCGCCAAATCGCACAGCAGGGTGAGAAGTAATGCAAACCTATCAGCGGCTCAAACGCAAGAAGGTCGCCGAGATCAACGTGGTGCCCTATATCGACGTCATGCTGGTGCTGCTCATCATCTTCATGGCGGTCACGCCCGTGATCACGCAGGGGGTCAAGGTCGACCTGCCCCAGGCGGAGTCCGAGCAGTTGCCGGAAGACTCCAAGCCGCCTTTCATCGTCAGCGTCAATACCGAGGGTGAGTACGTCATCAAGGCCGGCGAGGCGGATGACGAACCCGTACCGAGCGGCACCCCCGAGGCGATGCAGCAGTACATCACCGAGAAGGCCATGGGCTATCTGGCCATCAACCAGAACGCGCCCGTGGTGGTCGCCGGCGACAAGTCCGTGCGCTACGAGGAGGTGATCCTGCTGATGGTGGCCCTCAAGAAAGCCGGTGTGCCTCAGGTTGGTCTGATGACGGATCCGGTGAACTGACGGAGATGGATGTGAAGCGTGGTATTTCCGGTTATCTCGTCGCGTCGCTGCTGCTGCATCTGATCATCGGCATCATCCTGCTGGTCGGTGTCGACTTCAGCAAACCCAAGCGCCCCGAGTCCAAGGGACAGATCGTCAATGCGGTCATGATGGACAGCGAAATGCTGGAGCAGCAGATGCAGCAAGTCCAGCAGCAGAAGCAGGCCCAGCCCAAGGCTGCACAGCAGCAGAAGGACAAGGAAGACGCTGAGCGCGTCAAACGCGAGCTGGCACAGGAGCAGGAGCGTCTGCGTATCGCCGAGACCAAGCGCAAGCAGGCCGAAGAGGCGACCCGCAAGGCCGAAGCCGACAAGCAGAAGAAAGAGGCTGAACAGAAGCAGGCGGAAGAGAAGGCCCAGAAAGCCGAGGAAGCCCGCAAGCTGGAAGAGCAGAAGACCAAGAAGGCCGAAGCCGAACGCAAGGCGGCGGAAGAGGCCAAGGCGCTGGCGCTCAAGAAGAAAAAAGAAGAGCTGGAGAAGAAGCAGGCTGAAGAGAAGGCCAAGGCGGAAGAGGCCAAAGCCAAGAAAGCGGAAGCCGAGAAGAAGGCCAAGGCCGAAGCCGAGAAAAAGGCGAAGGCGGAAGCCGAGAAAAAGGCGAAGGCGGAAGCCGAGAAGAAAGCCAAGGCCGAGGCCGAGAAGAAGGCGAAGGAAGAGGCTGACAAGAAGGCAAAAGCTGACGCAGAGAAGAAGGCGAAGGCCGAGGCTGACAGAAAGGCCAAGATTGAGGCGGAGCGCAAGCGCAAGGCGGCCGAAGAGGCCAAGTTGCAAAAAGAGATGGAAGCCATGATGGAGCAGCAGCTGGCCGCCGAGGCCAATGCGCGCAGTCAGGCAGCATCGGCAGCCGCCAAGGGCGAGGTCGACAAGTATGCCGCCCTCATCAAGGCCACGGTCGAGCGCTACATGATTTTGGATCCCACCATGCGGGGCAAAACATGTACTATCGGTGTCAAGTTGGCCAGTAGCGGCTTCGTCATCTCGGTGGACAACGGTCAGGGTGATCCGGCGGTCTGCCGCTCCGGCAAGGCGGCGGTGCTGAAGGCCAACCAGTTGCCGGTGCCGAAGGATCCGGCGGCATTCGAATTGATGAAGGAGCTACGCCTTCAGCTAGCGCCAACGATTTAAGAGAGTGTTTCTGCTTTGATTGGCAAAGGTTGTTGATCAGAGAACTGAGTCTCAAATTGGAACTGAGAGTTTAAGCCATGATAAGAAAAGTGTTTTTTGCTTTGGTTGGCTGTTTGTTGCTGGGCCAGAGTGCTCAGGCGGCCTTGGACATCGTCATCACCGGCGGTATCGACAGTGCACGTCCCATCGCCATCGCTCCCTTCAAGTGGGAGGGCAATGGCCAGTTGCCGCAGGATATCGCGGAAGTGGTCTCCAACGACCTGATGCGCAGCGGCAAGTTCAAGCCGCTGGCCCGTGGCCAGATGCCGCAGACGCCGAGCTCCAGCGGCGAGATCAACTTCGCACCCTGGGCTTCCCAGGGAGTCGAAGCCGTGGTGGTCGGCTCCATCGCCGCCGTGGGTGATGGCACCTACAAGATCAACTTCGAGCTGGTCGACGTCCTGAAAGGCCAACTGGCCAAGACCCAGGGCGGTGAAGCGAACGGTTACATCCTGGACAGCCGCATGGCGACCATCCCGGGTGCCCAGATGCGCCAGTTTGCCCACCGCATCTCCGACATCGTCTACGAGCGTCTGACCGGTGAGCGTGGTGCCTTCCTGACTCGTCTGGCCTATGTCTCCGTGCAGCAGGGCACCCAGTTCCCGTATCAGCTGCGGATCTCCGACTACGACGGCTACAACGAGAAGACTCTGCTGCGCTCCCGTGAACCCCTGATGTCCCCGGCCTGGTCGCCGGATGGCAGCAAGCTGGCTTACGTGAGCTTCGAGAACCAGAAGTCCGAGATCTATGTGCAGGACATCTACACCCAGCAGCGCAGTCTGATCACCAGCTTCCGTGGCATCAACGGTGCGCCGGAGTGGTCTCCGGATGGTCGTCGTTTGGCTATTGTTCTGTCCAAAGATGGGCAGCCTGACATCTATGTCGTTGATGTTGCTAGCAAGCAACTCACTCGAGTCACAAATAACCGCACCATCGACACCGAACCCTCCTGGATGCCGGACGGTCAAACTTTGCTGTTCACCTCTGAACGTGGTGGCAAACCCCAGATTTATAGCGTAAATTTGGCGACTGGCATGACTCGCCGGATGACCTGGGAAGGGGATTCCAACCAGGGGGCATCCATCACACCGGACGGCAAGTCCATGGTGATGGTGACCCGGGTTCAGGGACAATATCGCATCGCTCGCCAGGATATGGAAAATGGAGCCATGCTGGTACTGACCCAGAGTGCTCTGGATGAATCGCCAAGTGTGGCTCCCAATGGCAGCATGATCATTTATGCCACCATCTATCAGGGTCGTAAGAGTCTTGCATTGGTGTCGACCGACGGTCGCTTCAAGGCAGTGCTTCCGACCAGTAGCGGTGAAATTCGTGCACCAGCTTGGTCGCCCTTCTTGAATTGATAAAAATCGATTGTTTTTTGTTTTGTTATAAAGGTTTAAGGAAATAGCATGCAACTCAATAAACTGCTCAAGGGTCTGGCCATCGCACTGCCACTGTTCACCCTGGCTGCCTGTAGCTCCTCTTCCGACTCCGACGCCGCTGGCGCCGAGTCCGGCATGACCGACGGCATGGGCGGTGTACAAACCGGCGGCGCCAACGGCATGTTGTCCCCGGAAGAGCAGATGCGTCAGAAGTTCGAAGCGCTGCAACGCGACAACGTGATCTACTTCCCGTACGATGGTTACGACATTCAGGGTCAGTACGCCGACCTGCTGGATGCCCACGCCAGCTACCTGCGTGAACGTCCGAGCGTCAAGGTACTGATCGAAGGCCACGCCGACGAGCGCGGTACGCCGGAATACAACATCGCGCTGGGTGAGCGTCGTGCCAAGGCTGTTGCCAAGTATCTGCAAACCCTGGGTGTGCAGGCCGAGCAGCTCTCCATCGTCAGCTATGGCGAAGAGAAGCCGCTGGATCTGTCCCACACCGAGGAAGCCTTTGCCAAGAACCGCCGTGCGGTCCTGGTTTACTAAGGTTTGAGTCGAACGAAGTTCGTTTATATGCAAGCGGCCATTTCGATGGCCGTTTTATTTGCACTAAACGTTAAGGTTTGATCCGAATGAAATCTGTATCAGCGAGCGACTATGCGCTGACCGTTTTATTTGCACTAAACGCTAAGGTTTGATCCGAATGAAATCTGTGTACAAGCAAGCTGGTGTTGCGCTGGCCGTGTTGGTTGCTTTGAATGCGCAAGCGGCGGCACCCGTGAGCGATCTGAGCGGGGATTCTGGCAGCAGCGGCGTGGTGCTGAGCGGCAACAATGGTGCCATCGTACCGACCGGCAGCCTGGAAGACCGGGTTGCTCTGCTGGAGCGTACCCTCAATGCCCGTCTGCGTCTGCAGGCCGAATTGCAGCAACAGGTCGACTCCCTGCAAGGGGAGGTCTCCGAGCTGCGTGGTCAGCTGGAACAGCAGACCTACCAGATGGAGCAGTCCCAGGAGCGCCAGCGCCAACTCTACCAAGAGCTCGACAAGGTGGCCAACAGCCAGCCAGCCGCCACGCCCGCAACACCTGCTGCAGGTGCTGCAACGCCTCCTGCCGCGGCTGCCAACTACTCCACCAACCAGGATGAGAACCAGGCTTACGACGCGGCCGTGAACATGGTGCTCAAGGAGAAGAACTATGACAAGGCCATTCCTGCCTTCGAAGGGTTCATCAAGCAGTTCCCGAACTCCAGCTATGTTCCCAATGCCCACTACTGGCTCGGCCAGCTGATGTTCAACAAGGGCGACAGGGCGGGGGCCGCGAGCCAGTTCTCCACGGTGGCGAACAAATACAGCAAGTCACCCAAGCGGGCCGATGCCCTGCTGAAACTCGGCATGCTCGCCCAGCTTGACGGCAAAAAAGCAGAGGCCAAGGCCTTCTATGAGCAGGTGATCAAGGGTTACCCCAACACCTCGCCGGCCCAGCTGGCCAAACAGAGTCTGGCCAAGCTGTGACATTGCTGCATGTCACTGTTTTCGTAACACTCTTGTAAATACCGCCGTGCTTTGTATGCGCAGTGAACAATCAGATTTAATTTAAGATTTTTCTATTGCGCCAGGATGATAAATCCGTAATATAGGCCGCCGTCAGAGCCGGAGCAGTAATGCAGTCGGCACTGGTCGTGGTGAGGGTCGTTAGCTCAGTCGGTAGAGCAGTTGACTTTTAATCAATTGGTCGCTGGTTCGAATCCAGCACGACCCACCATTTCTTCACAGCAGGTGAAGACAATATTCCCAGGTCGTTTAGCTCAGCTGGGAGAGCACCTCCCTTACAAGGAGGGGGTCACTGGTTCGAGCCCAGTAACGACCACCATGTTGTAACGCTGGCCGCCACATGCGGTTGGTGAAAAGTTCAGGATGTGGGTCGTTAGCTCAGTCGGTAGAGCAGTTGACTCTTAATCAATTGGTCGTAGGTTCGAACCCTACACGACCCACCACTCTGAACACAGAATCCCAGGTCGTTTAGCTCAGCTGGGAGAGCACCTCCCTTACAAGGAGGGGGTCACTGGTTCGAGCCCAGTAACGACCACCATGTTGTAACGCTGGCCGCCCATGCGGCTGGTGAAAGGTTCAGGATGTGGGTCGTTAGCTCAGTCGGTAGAGCAGTTGACTCTTAATCAATTGGTCGTAGGTTCGAACCCTACACGACCCACCACTCTGAACATTGAATCCCAGGTCGTTTAGCTCAGCTGGGAGAGCACCTCCCTTACAAGGAGGGGGTCACTGGTTCGAGCCCAGTAACGACCACCATGCTTTAAAAAATGATTTCGATGGGTCGTTAGCTCAGTCGGTAGAGCAGTTGACTTTTAATCAATTGGTCGCTGGTTCGAATCCAGCACGACCCACCATCATTTCAGTCATATCCCAGGTCGTTTAGCTCAGCTGGGAGAGCACCTCCCTTACAAGGAGGGGGTCACTGGTTCGAGCCCAGTAACGACCACCATGCTTTAAAAAATGATTTCGATGGGTCGTTAGCTCAGTCG
>NZ_JBLUXC010000058.1:0-4607 GCF_048276795.1 Aeromonas sp. PS2Canimalfood6 | reverse complement strand
CTGGTTCGAATCCAGCACGACCCACCATCATTTCAGTCATATCCCAGGTCGTTTAGCTCAGCTGGGAGAGCACCTCCCTTACAAGGAGGGGGTCACTGGTTCGAGCCCAGTAACGACCACCATATTGAAAAGCCCGCAGCGATGCGGGCTTTTTCGTTTCCGTCTCCCATCAGGTTCGCAGTCGATCCAGCTCGCTTGCCAGGGTGGTGGCCGCCTGTTCCAGTGCCTCGCTCAGGCGCTGGCTGGCATTGGCCTCTTGTCCCAGGGTGGTGGCGGCGTCACCGATGCGCATCAGGTTCTGGTTGATGGTGTCGCTCACGGCACTCTGCTGCTCGGCGGCGGTCGCCACCTGGCTGATGTGATCATGGATCTGCTGGATCTGGGTGACCAACTGATTGAGTGCCTCGAAGGCCTGCTCCGTGCCTTCAACCGTGCTCACCGAGCGGGCGATCCCCGTGCTCATCAACTGCTGGCTACTGGTGACCTCGGTTTGCAGGCTGCCGATGAGCTGCCCTATCTCGTCGGTGGATGAGCGGGTCTTGTTGGCCAGCGCCCTCACCTCGTCCGCCACGACGGCAAAACCCCTGCCCATGTCGCCGGCCCGCGCCGCCTCGATGGCTGCGTTGAGGGCCAGCAGATTGGTCTGTTCGGCAATGGCCCGGATCACATCGAGGATGTGGCTGATATTGGTGCTGCGCTGGGCGACCTGGGCGACCGCCTTGTCGGCCTGATGCATGTCCTCGACCAGGGTATGGATCTCGCTGCGGGCCCTGCTCAATGTCTGCTGGGCCGTGCTGACATGGTGGGTCGCCGCTTCTGACTCCTGCGCCGCCTGTTCCGCATAGCCCGCCACGCTGACTGCCGTGGTGCTCATCTCGTGCATGGCGCTGACCACGCTCTCCAGCTCCAGGCTCTGATCATCCAGGCTGCTGCGCATGGCATCGGCCGTCTGCTTCATGCCCCTGGCCTGCTGATGCACCTGTTGCCCAATCTGCTTGCTGCCCTGCACCATGGCCCTCAGCTTGCCGAGGAAGGCATTGAGATGCCTGCCCAGCTCGATGAGCTCCTGGTGGGTGTCGATACGCATCTGCTGGGTCAGGTCGCCTTCATTGCTGGCGAGGTGGGAGACGTGGCGGCTGATGAGGGAGAGGGGCGCCGTGATGGTCTGGATGAACCAGACAAGCAGGCCCAGGGCCACCAGGGTGATGACAACGATGGCAACCAGCTGCTGCTGCTGGGTCGCCTGCAACAGGCTGCCGAGCTGCTGGCTGATGGTGTTGGCCTGGCTGAGGGCGAGGGCCTTGGGCACCTTGATCATCAGCCACCACTGGTTGTCGGCAGCCTCGATCCGTATGGGCTGCTGCAGGATGAAATCGCTGTCGGTATCGGCGGGGTGTCCATTCGGGGCAACCAGTCCGGCCTCTGTCAGGGGGCGCCCCAGTTTGTCCGAATGGCGGTTGCTGCCGACGATGAAGCCCATCTTGCTGACCAGGGTGACCTCGGCCTGGTTGTCATAGAGGCTCTTGCCTAGGTGCTCGGCCAGTTGCTGGAAGATGGGCAGGTTCATGTCGACCCCGGTGATCCCGGCAAACTTGCCATCCTTGAGGACGGGCACCGTCAGGCTGGTCATCAGCATCTTCTGGCCAGGGCTTATCTCGTAGAGGTAGGGTTCCATCAGACAGGGGCGACGAGTCTCGCGACCGCAGAGATACCACTCGCTGTTGCGAATGCCGAATTCATTGCGCGAGGTGTCGAACTTGGCGTCACTGGTGGCGGCATCTATGGTCTGCTGCGCGATGTTTCCGTTCTGTTCCCGGGTGAAGTAGACCTCGAGACTGCCCTTGCCGGCAACTGAATGGCTGGCGCCCGTCTGCCAGTCGGCGTCCTGTCCGTCGTAACCGTTGGGTTCGAACTGGGCGTAGATGGAGCTGATCCCGTTTGCCTGGCGCAGGCGGCTGCCAAGCAGGAGCTCCACTTGCTGGCGGCTCAGCCGCTGGTCCGGCTGGGCCATGCTTCCTTCAAGCTGCGCCGCCATGCCGAGCGGTATCTGATAGGCCTGCTGCAACTGGTCTTCGATCTGCACGGCATACCGCTCTGCCTGGAATTGCAGGGAACGGGAAACCTCCTGCTCCAGGGCGCCACGGGTCTGCGCCATGATGTCATCGCGCAGGCCGTTCAGCGAGGAGGACTGTATCCATGTCATGGCGACGCCACTGGCGAAAAAAAGTCCCAGCGTGAGCAACAACAACTTGGTCTTGAGCGAACGTTGTTTCATTCGACAACTCCTTTTGGCAAGAATGACAACGATATGGTCGGAGCGGGTCCTGACAGTTGTACTGTACTGGATTTGTTGATGGGTTTGTGCACGGCTTCTGGTTATAATTTTGGCCTTCCCGAGCGTTGATGGAACAGTCGCAATGAGCAATGCACTGAGCAGTATTCCGCCGGTAGTCGAGATGGACTACCCCTTCCCGGCCAAACCACAGCCCCTGACTCCCGAGCAGAAGGCGACCCTGATCGCCGAGATCAAGGTGCTGCTGCAGGCGCGCCAGGCCGTGCTGGTTGCCCATTACTACACGGATCCCGAGATCCAGGCCCTGGCAGAAGCCACCGGTGGCTTCGTGGGTGACTCCCTGGAGATGGCCCGCTTCGGTCGCGACCATGTGGCCCAGACCCTGATCGTGGCCGGTGTGCGCTTCATGGGAGAGACCTCCAAGATCCTGAGCCCCCACAAGCGGGTGCTGATGCCGACGCTGGAGGCCGAGTGCTCGCTTGATCTGGGTTGTCCCATCGACCAGTTCTCCGCCTTCTGCGATGCCCACCCCGATCACATCGTGGTGGTCTATGCCAATACCTCGGCAGCGGTGAAAGCACGGGCCGACTGGGTGGTCACCTCCAGCATTGCGTTGGAGATCGTCGAACATCTGGACAGTCAGGGTCACAAGATCATCTGGGGCCCGGACCGCCACCTCGGCGCCTACATCGAGAAGAAGACGGGGGCCGAGATGCTGCGCTGGCAGGGGCACTGCATCGTGCACGACGAGTTCAAGGCCAAGGCGCTGCGCGAGCTCAAGGCCCAGAACCCGGATGCCGCCGTGCTGGTGCACCCGGAGTCTCCGGCCTCCGTCATCGAACTGGCGGATGCGGTGGGTTCTACCAGCCAGCTCATCAAGGCCGCCAAAGAGCTGCCCCAGCAGAAACTGATCGTGGCGACCGATCGCGGCATCTTCTACAAGATGCAGCAGGCATGCCCGGAGAAAGAGATGGTGGAGGCGCCCACCGGTGGTGATGGTGCCACCTGCCGCAGCTGCGCCCACTGCCCCTGGATGGCGATGAACGGCCTGGTGGCCATCAAGGAGGCCCTGACCGACGGCGCCGAGCGTCACGAGATCCATGTGGATGAGGCACTGCGTCTCAAAGCGCTTGTCCCGCTCGACCGCATGCTGGATTTCGCCGCCGAGCTCAAGCTCAAGACCCAGGGCAACGCCTGACTGACGCTGATGGCAAGATGCAAAGAGGGCTCCCGCGGGAGCCCTCTTTATTTATCCGTCATCTGTATCGTCAGATGATGACGGTGGAGAAGCTGTGCTCCTCGTCGGGCGCGACGGTGATCCCGTCCTCGGCGGTGATGGCCGCCTCGACACAGAGCATGGTGCGATAACCGTCGTCACTCATGTCGGCCATGGCGCAGGCCCCTTCCTGCCAGGGGGTCCAGACCACCACGCTGTCGTGGTTGCCGTTGACCACCCGGGTGGTGCGCTCACCATCCTGCACGCTGACCATGGCATCGGGCTGGCGGTAGATGCGATCCATGGCTGCGGTGACGGTCAGCGCGCCCTGTTGCAGTTCGTTTCGGCCGGTCAGCTTGTCCAGATAGGGTTCGCCGAGGCCGGTCACGGTCACCGCTTCCGGCGCACTGATCTGCAGGTAGGTGTGCAGGGCGGCATTGTAGGTGAGCGCTGACTTGCCGGTGTTGCGGGTGGTCAGCACCAGGGAAAGCTCCTTGCCGACCAGTACGTCCAGCTCCAGCTCGAAGGCATGGGGCCAGAGTGTCCTGCTGGCATCGTTGTCACGCAGGGAGAGGTGGACGAGTGTGCCATCCCCGTGATCGGAGACCCCATCCAGCGTCCACAGGCAGTTGCGTGCGAAGCCATGAGCCGGCTTGCCGCTGCCAACGCGAGCGGGGGAGGGGCCGAACCAGGGCCAGCAGAGGGGAATGCCGCCGCGAATGGGCTTGCTGCCATCCAGTATCGCCTTGTCGCTGAGCCAGAGAGAGGCCGGCTCACCATGGCGTTGGTAACGCAGCACATGGGCGCCAAACAGGCTTATCTCGGCCCTGGCGTGCTCATTGTCTATGGTCAGCAGGGGCAGGCCATCCTGGCTCAGGGTGCAGTGGGCAGTCAGCGTACGTGTCGGTGTCATAAAGGCTCCAGTGCTCGGGGACATTCAGAAAGGGTCCGTGATTCAGAATACAAAAAGGCGGCCATTGGCCTAATGCCGATCAGTTAAGGATCCATTGACCGATCCTCAGGCTGTGTAAGAATCCGAAACTCCTTGTTGGGTTTCGGATTTTTTTATGCGTATCGACCAAGCTCTCGACTTCATTC
>NZ_JBLUXC010000057.1:0-22349 GCF_048276795.1 Aeromonas sp. PS2Canimalfood6 | reverse complement strand
ACTTGGGGAGGTGCGGCGGCTGGTGATGGATGAGTTTGCCCTGCACAAGGGACACCGCTATGCCACCGTGATCATGGATGCCGAGCGAACCCGCGTCCTGTGGGTGGGGCACGGCAACAGCAGGGCCGCTATCCGTCCCTTCTTCGAGCAGCTCGGCGAGCGATGCCAGCAGATTGAAGCGGTGGCGATGGACATGAACACGGCGTTCGACCTGGAACAGCAAGATGGCCATCAAGCGACGAGCATGCCCTTTATCACGCGTGGCATGGATGATTTTGTGAATGCGGCGCCGTTGTGGTCGTGGCAGGGGTGGTAGGATAGGCATCAACTCAGTCCTTTTGGTGTGGCTTGTTTTGTTTCGCGCCTAATGAGATCGCACAAACTGGACTGAGTTCCCTTCCTCCTGTGATCTACTATTCGGAACAGCTATTTAGAGCATGGTCACCGGAGTGAGCATCTCCTCGGTCAGGAGGCAAAATGCACTCAGGATGGCCAAGGCCCCGACAACGCCGGAAGGTGTTGCCGCGCGTTGACTCTTCTGGGCAGAGAGGGCCTGCACATTGTGCTGCTGGATCTTCTCCACCACGGCCATGGCACCCATGTCCAGATGACGGTAGAAGCTGGCATTGAGCTGGGTCAGATGCAGCAATGACTGGCGCATCCGTTCGAAGGTCTTTTTGCAAACCGGATCTTGTTTGTGCCAAAACCCTTCAAGGGAGCCTCTTGTCGTCAGACCTGGCAGATCATAGAGGGCCCGCCCCATGCAGAAGGTCGGCACATGGTGCAACAGGGCGGAGAGGCCTACCGTGCTGTTGATGGTGATAACCCCTTTGAGCAGTGGATAGAGGGTGGGCAGTGGCAGCTCATAGCCATAGAACACCCGCCCTTCCAGCCCGAGCAGTGTCACCAACCGGTTGATCTGGGATTGATAACTGACATAGCCCCGATCCATGGGGTGGTGCTTGAACAGCAGCACATCCTCACGGCGGGCGTGCTCGGCGAAGGAGTTCATCACCTGGGCGACCATCTCTTCCACCCCGCTCAAATCCGAATGCTCCCGGATCTGAAAGTCTTCGGTGACCTGCAGCGGCACGAAGAAGATATGCCCCTTGTGCCGGGGCAGGGCCTTGAGCAGGGAGTGGTCGCTCCATCTGTGCTTCCACTTCACCAGGCCCCCAGCGACCCAGCCCCTGGCCTCCTGATAGAGACTCCAGGGCCTGTGATTGACGAAATGGGGGTAGCGCCAGCGCAACAGGTTCTTGTTGATGTGGTAGCGGCTGGCATACCAGGCCCGGCGGGCGAAGGTCTTGCCCACCTTCAGCGGCGCCTCATAAGGCGCTGGCCATGTCATCTCGGCCAGCGAGTCACGCTTGGCATAGAGCGGGCTGAAGGCATTGACGCCCCCTTGCTCCAGGGTCACGAAGTCGGGACGCAGGTAGCCCTCCTCCATGGCCCAGACACGGATTTTTTTCAGCTTGCAGATACGGATGGCCTTCTGATGGTAGTAACGGCAATCACCGTAACAGATGAGACTGTCGATGCCATGGCGCTTGATGAAGCGGCGAAAGAAGGTGTTCCAGGTATCCGGCTTGCCGGTGAAGCGTTCGCTATGGCCCACGCAGCGCCAGCACTCATCCCCCCCGTTGAAATGGATCTTGTAGACCTCGTGGCCAGCGTCGGAAAGCACCTGGCTGAGGGTCTGAAAGAAGGGGCCCAGCGGTCCTTGCAGCAGCAAAATCTTCATGTACGACTTATCTCATCAACTGGGGAAGGGAGGGGCGTTGCAGCAGGGTCTGCACCAGATAACTCAGCTTGACTTGCCAGCGCTGCCAGCGGCTCGACTTGCGGGTAGATGATTGGCCTTGTGTGGCCAGTTGGCGGATCAACTGTTCCGGACTTATCCAGAGTCCGCTCTGCCAATCGATATAGAGCGGATAGGCTACCAGGGTCAGATAGACCAGTGCCGCCAGGGGGAGTGAGCGCTGGCGCCGGGCCGGGGGATGGGCATCTGTGGTCAGCCCCCAGCCGCTGTAGAAGGGCTGGCCCCAGGTCGTCACCTTGACCCCTTGCACCAGCGCCTCGAAGCCGCTCAGAGAAGTCATGGTGTGCAGCTCGTCCACGTGGGGATAGAGGCTGGTCAGGCCGATATCCAGCACCTGGCTGTCCACGCACTCCGCCAGGCAGGCCGCAGAAATAGCCCCGGCTCGATTGCCCGCCACCACATCCGGGTGGGGTTTGTAGAGGATGTGGGCCTCTGGCTTGGCGGCGCGCACCGCCCACAGCAACTGCTCGTTGCTGCGAATGGTCGGGCTGCCGGTCAGGATAGAGGCATCCCCATCCACCTGGCCCACCACCAGCACCAGAGGGCGGCCATCGGCGGGAGGCGTGAAGTGCGCCGGGGCGCCGACATTGTATTTGCTCACCTTGTTTTCGCGCAGCAGGGTGAGCAGTAGCTCGCCACGGTCGAGCTGTGACTGGGTCAGCTCCTGATAATTGAGCAGTTGCTCGAGCCCGCTGGGGCTGCGGCTGTCGAAATAGATCCCGACGGGATCCAGCGACAGGGAAGAGGGGCGGCACAGGTTGGAGCCAAGCCCCCTGGAGCGGATAAAGCCATCTTCCACCCGAATGGCCGAGGTGAGCTCGGGGTAACGACTGCCCCACACCAGCACCTGCTCGTCACCGGTCAGCCGTTTTGGCGGCTTGCGCACAAAGCAAAGTTCCTCGGCCAGGGGGTGGCAGAAGGCCTGCATAAAGGCGCGCTTCCACAAGGAGAACCCCACCAGATAGAGCCTGCGCCAGCGCGGTGCTGCCTTCTGCTGACGGGCGATGATGGCGATCACCTCTTCCACCTCGCAGCGTTGACCAAGCACGGGATCCAGATAGCGGGGATAGCAGATCAGCGCCGCCGCCACCAGTTGGGCCAGTGACACCTGAACGTTGCGGCGTTTACACTGTTTGCTGTCCTGGGTCAGACCCCAACCGGCATAAAACGGCATGCCGAAGCAATACACCGATTTGCCGAGCAGCAGTCCTTCGAAGCCAAGCTGGGATGACACTGTGTAAACGGCGTCCACCAGGTTGAGCAGGGCATGGGGATGACAATGGTCAGCAACGATCTCTATATCCCTCAGTTTCAGTCTGGCCAGCACGCCACGCTTCTTGCCAAAGCGGGTGTCCGGGTGGGTACGAAGCAAGAGACGGGCATCGGGATGATTGCGCCGCGCCGCCTCCACCATGGCGATAAAGTCCGCCTCGCTTGCCAGGGCGCCGGGAATGGAGAGATCCCCGGCCACCTGATCCACCAGCAAGACGCAGGGCCGGCCATCTTGCAGCAGGCGCTGGGCCAGTGCCATAGGCAGCCCGGCGACATCCTTCGCCGTCAGGCTGGTCGCCGAACAAGAAGAGAGAGAGGCGGGTCGCCCGGCATAGCAGTTGTATTTGGTGACCCCAAGGCGCACCAGCTCATGGACAAGCCGCTCGGCTCGCGCCAGCATGGCGGCGTCACAGGGGGTGGCGATAAGCTGTTCAAGCTGGCTGGGCTGGCGGGCATCGTAATAGATACCGACCGGATCGGCGATAAGGGAGACCGCCTTGCCGCCATTGGCCGGATGACCGATATAGCCGATAAAGCCATCTTCCAGTTGCCAATAGGGCAGGCCAAGATCTTGTGCCTGCTGCTTGATCTGACGGGCATTGGCCTTCTGGCCCCAGCCAACCAGCGCATCGCCAGGTTGGGGCGTGGCATCAGAAGTGAAACGCGCCAACGGCTGATCAAGGCAGGCGCTGATCTGGGTGCTGCGGGCTAGAATGCCGCCAGATTGAGTCCATAGAGTCATACAAGTTGCTCAAATAATAAGATTCAGCGAGATGTGGGTTTGAACATGTCTCTGAAAAAAGCCCGTGGGTTGAGGTAGAGCTTGCGTACTTTGCGCCACAGCGGGCGCCTGAGCGTGATCCCATCCTGCCAGCGTAACAGCCCCGGGTACTCGCTGACGGGATACCCCGCCTCTTCCTGCAGGCGGATCATCCACTCCCGAAAGTCCGGCAGCTCGCCATTGAGGTCATTGCAGGGCACCACGGGCCCCTTCAGGGGGCCTCGCTCAGCCTCGCTGCGTGACAGCATCTGTTCCAGTAACTGATCATTGCCCGCCCGTCGCTTGTGATAAGGGTGCGTCAGGGGTCGCGGGTGCCATTGATGCACCAGGAAGCGACCGGCAAACAGGTGGGGGAGGGCATAGTAGCTGAAATAGCGGCGAAAGCCCTGATAATCTCCCGGATGCTGGGCCTTGATATTGAGGGCATAGTCAGCAGGACGAGGCCCTATGGGATAGTGGCGGGTGAGCCGGTCTATCAGCTCCAGATCTTCGCCGCCATGGCCGACAAACTGCTCGTCAAAGCCCCCCAGCTGCAAGAACCACTCGCGGTTCATCAGCAGGCAACTGCTGGCCAGGGCGATGCCCTCCACCCTGTGGTTTTCACCACGTAAGAAGGACTCCAGACAGCCCTGAAAATCCCCGTCAAACCGCTCCGTCTCTTCCTTGGTCAGATAGAGGCAGGGATACATTTCAAAGGCAGTAAGACTTTTATCGGATAACAGCTCTGCCTGTTGAGACAAGTCCTTAATTAAGGCTTCAGAACAAAGCAGATCCACATCAAGAAGAAAAATAAAACCGAAACTGGCAGATGTAATGGCTTGATTACGGGCCATTCCTGGTGAGAATGGCATGGCGGAGTCAAGTGGTACGTTTTTATAATGTATGTTTGGTGCTTTACTCACTCCCCCATTTTGACTCAGGTAGCTTTGGTCATAAATCATGACTTCGCCTAAAAATCTGACTACCTCGATGGCTGTGTTATTCGTCAGTCTTGTTTCAAAACCAATATCTCTATTGAAATAAGGTATGATAAATGATATCTGGCTCATCAGGTGTCTGAATCTTGATAAAGACTATGATACATTTGCTGATAAAGCATCGCGTTGCGATACCAAGTTCTATTGTTATTAACCCAATGGACGGCATTTTCAGCCAATAGTTTGATCTGTTCCTGATGATGGTACATGTATTCTATTTTACTACATAGAGACGTTTGGTTGTTGGAATCACATATGGTTCCAACGTTACCATCATTTACCAACTCAACTAATGGCGGTAGGTTAGAAACCAACACGGGGACCCCCATCGCCATTGCTTCAAGAACCTTCATCGGTGGAACATATTTGCAAACGATATCGGCTCTTCGTGGATACGCACACATGTCGAACACAGAGTACCAGTCGTTTACCTCGTCATGAGGGATACGACCATGGTAGCTGACACATTTATGTTGCGCGGCCAAGGTGCTAATTTCATCCTCATATGGTCCGGATCCTACGATGGCCAAGTGTATATTCAATCCAGACCTGTTCAGATGGACACACGCGGAGATAAGTTCATCGAGTCCTTCATAAACAGTAATTGAACCAATAAATCCAATCAGAAAGGTCTCGTTAGAAGTGATCTTTTTACGGAGTCCATGTGCTCTTTCCTGAGGTTTGAATACATTCGTGTTCACAGCATTTGGAATGACCCATACTTTATGTTCAGCTATACCCCACGATATAATTAATGACTTCATTGCAGTGGACAATGTAACGATAGCATCCGCCTCATTCATAGCCATTCTTTCCATATTATCGTCATACTTGAACATATCTGTATGTTGATATTCCGGTTCTTTGGAAAGTCGAGTGTAATGCCACAGACCTCTAGCCTCATAAACACTTTTAATGCCAATGAGTCTTGCCGCCTGGACGGCGGCTAAACCATTGAGGTAGTTTGAATGTCCATGAATGACACTGATGTCTGATTGCTCCGCAATTTTTGCAGTCTGTTCTGCATAGTGTTGCACATATTTGCTATCAGCCACTTGACGATATTGATATTCATGATTATCCAATCGATAGATAGTTACGCCATCAAGAGTGTCACTATTGAGGTAAGGCTCTTGTCGATGCTTGATCAGATCCCAAGGATATCCTGGACGTGTTACCGCCGATAGAGTGATACCGATTGGTTTTAGTGATGAGAAGATGGCTGAGGTGCGATGCCAGTATCCTGCCAGATCATAAGGTGCCGAGTTATGTAGGCAAAACAGTACATTTTTATTGAACTGGATATGGCGGGTCTTGCTGTGAGTGGCATCAATGAAACTAACGTTAGATGATGAGATTACTCGACAAATCTCGTTGACTCTCACCTTATATTTCTGCTCTTTATCCTGCTTCGGTGACCACGAGTCACTAATAGCATATGCTTTACGGGCATTATTCTTCTTGGTCAGGAAAAAGTAAGAAACATGGTATATGTGTTGGGGGAAAAATCTGTGCAACAATGTGACTGCCCCAGAGATATTTTTTTTGGCTGCCCATCGAGTGAGCAGCCCAGCTTTCTTTAAAAGAATCGACACGCTTATTGACCAAGCAGACTACGATAAACGTTATCAACGCGTTTGGCGATTACCTTCCAATCGCGTTCAGCCACAACCCACTCACGGGCCGCTTGTCCTAGCCTAATTCGAAGGTCAGGATCCATGATCAGCTCACTTATTTTTCTAGCCAGATCTTCAGGATCATCTTTTCTATGCAATAGTCCTGTAACCCCATCATCGATAATTTCTGCCAGAGCTGCAACATCCGAAGATACGACCACTTTACCCATGGCCATGGCTTCAAAGGGCTTGAGTGGCGATACCATTTCACAGACAGGCAGTCCCTTTCTTGGTAAAGGGCAGATATCTACAATAGAGTAGTAATCTTCAATTTCATCATGAGGGACTCGACCTGTAAATGTTACATAATCGGTCATATTAAGTTCAGATGTGATTTTTTTTACATTATCAATAACCGCACCGTCACCAACAATAAGGACTGCGAAGTTATTTATTCCTTGTTGCCTTAGAATTGATGCTGCTTGGATAATGTACTCAACACCTTCGTATTGAACTACGGAGCCTAAGAAACCAATTATAATCTTGTCCTCCAAGCCAAGCTTGGATGCAAGTTCATGATTTCTAGGTTTTGGTACAAATCTTGATGAATCTACGCCATTTGGTAATAGATGAATTTTCTTTGCTGCTACGCCGCGGCTTATTAACTCATTCTTGAGTGCATTGGTAAGAGTAAATACTGCATCTGCATTTTTAGCAGCTTGAGCTTCAAGATTGACCATCATTTGATAGTATTCACTATCTTTCCATTCTGGCTCCCTAGATATTCTTGTTATTTCCCAAAGCCCGCGTACTTCATAAACTGACGCGATTCCTAACTCTTTCGCTATTTTAACTGCAGCCAAACCATTCATGTAGTTAGATGCAGCATGAATTATCGATGGCCGCTCGATAAAACACTTCTCTTTGAGTGCGCTAGAATATTCTGAAATATAGTCATCAAGTGGGATCTGACCAAAGGAATTTCCATCGGCTTTTAATGCATGATATCGAACTCCATCGATATCATGGTAGTTGATGAAATCTTCATTTTCGAATCCTTCTCTATCCTGAGGGTACCCTAGTCTTGAAACGCCTTGAATATTCCATTTCTTATCAATTGAGGTCAGAATACCATGGGAGCGAGTTGCATACCCACCGGAGTTATATGGTAGTCGGTTGTGTAGTAAATATAGCACCCCACTCTCAGAGGGGTTGTAGTCTGGGGAGAGGGAAGAAATAGTGCTTCCTTCAAAACCATATTCATAAAGTTTGCTGAAGCTATTTATTGAGTTTCTTTTACGTAAAACTAATTCTGATGCTTCAGCGTTTTCAATCACAAGTTTAGCTTTTTTTATACTTCCTATAGACAGATAGTAATCAGCAAGTTTACGAGACCAGCGGCAATCTAAAGTGTGTTTAGTTAATTTTTCTGCAACACATTGATTCAATGGTGAGTATTTGTCCTTGCATGCCATGAAAGCAAATTGTAGGAATCGCTTAATGTCCTGCTCAGTGTTCATTGTGAGTTCTATTTCATCCAAAGAGCCAACTTGTTCTCCGTGCTTCTCAATCATTTCCTCAACTTTAAATTTTATGATGTATAAACTATATAATATTTCATTAGACTTGTTTGAAAGTTCAATGCATAGGCTTCTAAATTTTGACGCATTCAGTGTACTAACTGCACGTTTTAAAAATACTTCGGCAAATTTGATATCACTTGGATGTGCTAGTACATAGTCAGAACCCAACTCGCACGACAGTTCTGCATCTATATCTTTGAAGTATATGAAAAACTTTCTTGATGAGATTGATTTTGAGCTCGGGTCTAACAAAACTAGAAATTTATGCCATTTTGAAGCATTTAATGCGTCTTTATGCTTGCTCAGTGTTTTGTATACAATATCAATATTCGATTTATTTGGTTTAACTTTATCTAAATTTGTAAGCTGATCTTCGATAATCTGTGCTTCATGGTCTTTCCCTAATTTCCTCAGTCTATTCGCATAAACTGCATTGAAGCTTGGATCAAAATAAACGTCTATCGCAAGTCCCCCATACTTTATGGCGAGATTTGGATAGCTGTCTTTAAACTGTTGGAATATGAGTCGTGAATTTGACGCCGAGCGACTCCCATTTTTAGTAATATTCTTCATTGCCCAATAACCAATTAGTCGTTCATTATTGGAGCTTAGACATAACCTACGAATTAGTTGATGGAACTTGTTTGAAATAATGTTAATTATAATCATAGTAAACTTCAACATCTCTATTTAATCCAGTTATTTTTTTGTTTTCAATGATTTTTATATTGCTTTCTTTTAAAATATTCAATAATGAATTTTTTATTTTATTATCTGGGTCATTATTTAGATGTTGACTCTCTTGCTCATATGCAGCCAACCAAAATGATGAGTGATCTTCATATTTTAGGTGACGGTATCTGAGAGCTATTACAATAAAGTTGTAATAAGCCCTTGGGTATTTTAGGTCAAGCAACTCTTTTTTTGCATAATCCAAATCAATATCATTAACAAGCTCCACAGTTGCACAGAAGTGTTTTGGATGACTAAATTTGTCTATATGTAATCCATTTAGTTCATTGACTGACTTGTCAACTGTTTCTAAAGCCAAATCATTTACATACTTAGATTTTTCAAAGAAGTACTTTAGATTGAAGTCGCAAGGTTGCTTATTTGCAAGACAGGCAAATGCATAAGTAATGCACTTCCTACATTTCAAGCACCATTTCCCGGCTAATCTCTCGCACATATATAGATTTGAATAATAGTCATTATATCTGCATGATAGTAGTTTAAAAGCAACATAAGGTGTTATGCTATAGTTGAAGTTTTTGAAATTAATTGCTAGCCCAGTAGACATAAAAATAGCATTAGATAGATGCGAAATAATATTTGGCCTAGAATTTCTAAATGGAATTGCTCTATTTTTGCTAACGGAATTGTGAAATTCAGTGCTATCATATCCAAATGAAAGTAAACGATAATTTTCTTTAACAAAGATTGGTGCCATGAAGGCTGAATAAAGTGCCAATCCCGGGATTTTACCAACACTTCTATTAATTACCTTAAAGTGAAAGTCGCTAATAACTTTTGCAGATGAAAAGCCTTTACCACTCATGAATTCTAGACTTTCGTTTATTATATTTGATTTTTTTTCTAAGTTATTTATATCTTCATCCCAAACAAGTCTTAGTAGGTTGATTTTTTCCTCCCCAAATATCTCTCCTTGAATGGCTGCAGAAACTAGGGAGTCTTTACCTCCGCCATAGAATAAACCAACTTTATCAGAGACAGGGATCGTTGCTGGCCTGTCATTCGTAACGTTTGATTTATAGATAACATTTTTAATGTTATGGTATAGACATATCTCTTTAAATACACTCTCATGCATAGGAGAGCGTAAATGTGAGTAAATGCTAATATTATAGTTTTTATGTATAATTGCATAACAGGGGATGACTACAGAAGCAAAAATAAAATGTATTATAGCGTCATCAATAAAAACGTCCCTTTCATATTTCAAGGTGATTTTTTCTTCCTTAAATACACCTTCCAAACAATTGCTAGCTGTCCAGTGAATGCTAAGCTCACGTTGTATTTCATTATAAAAATAACTTTCTAAAGTTAAGTTTTTCATATTAACAAAACCTTATTTTTTCTGATTTAAATATCGATGAAATAGATATTGTTTTTGAGTCTTCTAGTTTTACTTTGTAAAGATTTTCTTTTTTGGAAAAAATGGTTGCTATTACGCCTGAGCTTGCCTCAATGACATTTATAATGGAAGGCGCTGTTTTAAGTGATTTATATTTATCTGAAACAAAAGATGCCAGTCTATCGTTTTCTGTTCCAGAAATTATTTTCGTGGATATATCGTTCTTGGTATCCTTAGAGTAAAAATCCACGTCATAACTTATTATTGTTTTATTTTTAAGCGTCAAGCTATCACTGTCGTCATTAATTTCAGATGTGTAGTTAAATTGAAACTTTTGTTTTATTTCGCTTATTTTTTCTGTAGTGAAGTCATCAATTACTAGCAAGAAATTTCCTGGTGAAAAATATATGCTTCTTGTTTGACTCGAAGCATCACCTTGTAAAAATGCACTAATCAAAATGCCGCTATTTAGCTTCTCAAATTTTATGACATTTGATTTAAATAGTTCTGTAGTTACTGGTTTTTGGTTAATAAGCAAACAATTATGTGCATCAGCAGAAAGGACGTACCTTCTTTCCGGCCCACTTGTATAGCCATACTTGCCAGCATCAACTATAATTGGCTCGTCAAAATCGAACCATTCAAAACTTAGCTGATCTGAGTGGCTATGTACTGTGCTTCGTTTAGCTGTGGAAAAAAAAATACCGGCAGTTGAGTTCTTCGCACTAAAATATCCGCTTTGTGAGAACATCTTATAATAAATACTTTGATGTTCTGGCGAGAATCTAAGTTCATCATCAACCAAGTCTTTTATTAAGTGTGGTTTTGAAGTTCCTGAGTCACCAAATGGATATAATTCGCCATTGGGCCGGCAAAGCCAAAAAAAATTCTTCCGAACATTCTCTATTTCATCTGTAATGCCTAGATCATCATACCAGCCGCATTGCAGAATAGTCTTGAACTTATTGTAAGCGAAGATGTGGTATTCAGGAGAGTTCTCGGTGTGTATACCTTCTGGGTAAAATTGATTTCTCCAGAGTTTTATAATTCTAGGGAAGGTGCGAATAAGTCATATGGCACGAGAGCATTTACTGGTAACCAATTGATATTAAATGACTAAAATTTTCATTTTTTGTTCGTGGGATACTTGTTCGCACTTTCCCTAGATGAAGCTTTGTCTCTCAGGGGGTTTTCAATGCCACAACCATTATAAAATGTATTTGATAGGGCCATAAGCCCATGAACTTGAAATATACCATGATTGTTTAATGAAAATTCGCTGTCATCTAGGAGTCTAAGGATATGTTCCTTTGCCAACTCTGTAAACCAATTGTATTGACTCACATTATTACATTTCATGTGGTAAGCAATGTATGCAATTTTTTGAGCCCTAAGGCCTACTGCCATATCATACCATAAAAATTTGTGCTTGTTTTCTCTAGAGAAATCAAACCATGACTTCATAACAACTGAGGCTTCAATCAAAAGATCTGTGTTACGTGTTTTGTCGTACTCTAATAATATAGGGTCTATGTTCCTCCACGCATGTAATTGAAATGTCCAATTCCTATCATTAAATGGGTTTTCATTCCAGTATTTTTCACCGCTTAGCAGGTAGTGCTCTAAATCGCTTCTAGGCTTAAAACCCAATTTTTTGAGTGAATCATAAGACTGAACGTTGACTGTTTCAATAGTTTTTAAGTCTATCTGTATAGGGTTATTAATTCTTTCTATTAGATAGCTGACATTCATTCTTGTATTCCTATTTTTAGTCTTTTTATAAAGACTTTACCTGGGGACTTCCATTCCATAAAACCAATTTTTGAAAAATACAAAGAAGCGGGTATGTTTATATTGAAATCTTGTCTTGATTTTTCAACTTCTATATACATAAATGCGCATTTTAACCCTCGTGAGTAGCTTAGTCCTGCTTCCTTCAATATATGATAGTCATATTCTTGAGTATTGATCGCTAAAAGTGCGGGTTTACATTTAGTGTTTACTGAAGAAGTTAAAATTGTCCCAGATATGTTTACGTTATGAACATTACTCAAATTTGATGTTTCAATCCAAGTTATTTTTCTCTCTAACTCAATCTCTTGTAATCTCTCAATAGAAATGTCTGTTTTATCATTGTTGCTTGAGGAGGCATGTATAGCTAGAATTTCTTCCTTAAACATTTCTTTTGTAGAGAATGAACTGTGTCCTCTATCATCATGGAACAATTCTGTAGTTAATTTATTATTGAAGGTGCCAGCAGTTGATACAAGCTCCAAATATGAAGATAAAAAGGGGATGTAATGATTTCTAACATGTGTTAGATCTTGGCTGTTCTGGCGATAATAGATAGAGGGGATATAGTTGTAGTGTTTGAATGCTCTAATTAGACAGAAACGGTAGTAATAATGATCTCTTATTACTTGTTCATCTTTCCCAAAACAGGTGGAAAATAGCTCCACAAATCTCTTCGAGTACTTCAGGATGTCAGTTTGTGGGTTGTTTACAACTGCACTTGATCCTTTTAAAATAGTGGCTGCCATTATTGCTGCAAATCCACCTCCAGATGAACCATAAAAAACTACGTTGTTGGTAGATAATTTAACCTTAGTTAATATTGTGTTTATTATATTATTTATGTACTTTTGAAGGTCAAACTCATCAGTTCCTACATACCATGCAAGGTTTGTTGTTCTAAAGTTAGAAACTATAGGGTCGTCAATAGAAATGAAAGAGAATTTGTGTTCTTCTGCCCAACTCCAGCGCATGAAGTTTGGTTGACTATGATCTCTTTCATTATTGGTGGCACCATTAAACAAAACTACAATAAACTCAGGGTTAGGTCTTATATGAGATAATATCCTAAGGGTTATGTTTTTTACAGGTTCAATTTCATATACTGTTGGTTCATTTTGAAAATGAGGGAATTCCGATATATCCTCAATTTTAAAATTTGGAAACCCTGTGTTTATCATAATGTATCTCTTATTAAATAAGGAGGGTTGCTAGCTACAACCCTCCTTTTAAATTACATAGTTATATTAACGAAGTCCAAAACTTTATTGGGTGATGATAAATTTAGGAACTGACTATGTTTTACTAACACCAATATTATATCTGCCTTATTCAGAGCGTTTGGTAACGTTTCAAGTTGTACATTTTCAAGCGTGTTCAGCTTGTTCGGAAGCTCATGGATATTGGGTTCAACTGCCAGGATGTTATAACCCAATTTTGCCAGTTCTATAGTGATATCCAATGCTGGGCTTTCACGCAGGTCGTCGATATCAGCTTTGAATGCTAGACCCAGGCATGCGATGGTTGGATGCACTATACCTTCTACTGCACTAATGGTCTGTTCAACCACATATTTGGGTTTATAATCGTTTGTTTCACGGGCAGTACGAATAAGTTTAGCTGTGTCCGGGTTTTGGTTGACGATAAACCAGGGATCGACCGCGATGCAGTGACCACCTACGCCGCAACCCGGCTGCAGGATATTGACGCGGGGATGACGGTTGGCCAGGGAGATCAGTTCCCACACATCGATGCCCTGCTTGTCACAGATAAGCGAGAGCTCGTTGGCAAAGGCGATATTGACGTCACGGAAGGCGTTCTCGGTCAGCTTGCTCATCTCGGCGGTGCGAGCTTCGGTCGCGATGCACTCCCCTTTTTTCACGAACATCTTGTAGACCTGGGTGGCGGCAGCGGTGCTGGCCTTGTCCATACCCCCGATGATGCGATCATTTTCCACCAGCTCGCGGATCACCTGGCCAGGCAGGACCCGTTCCGGGCAGTGCGCCACAAAGATATCAGGGGTCTGGCCCTCGGCAACAGTGTGCGGGAAGGTCAGATCGCTACGCTCTTCCGCCAGCCATTTGGCCATCTGCTCGGTGGCACCGACCGGAGAGGTCGACTCCAGTACCACCAGGTTGCCTTTCTCCAGCATGGGGGCCAGGGCGCGAGAGGCGCTCTCGATATACTTCAGATCCGGCTCATGATCCTCGCCCTTGAAGGGGGTCGGCACGGCAATCAAGAAGGCATCCGCCTTCTGCGGGCTGGTATGGGCACTCAGATGGCCATCTTGTACGGCTTGCTTGACCAGGTCTTCCAGACCTGGCTCCACGATGTGGATCTTGCCCTGGTTGATGGTGTTGACCGCATGCTGGTTGACATCCACGCCCACGACACGAATGCCATTGCTGGCGATGACTGCGGCGGTTGGCAAACCGATATAACCCAGACCCACGACAGAGATGGTTTCGAATTTCATTTTATTTTGTGCTCTCGATAGTAAAAAAGGGGCATAACCCTTGCCCCTAGACAGGTATGTAATCTGTAACTCAGGCCACTTGCAGGCTGCTGTCAATCGCCACTCAGACCCAGCACGGCCTCGACGATACGCTGGCTGGTCTTGCCATCCCCATAGGGGTTGTTGGCGTGGCTCATCACCTGGTAGGCCAACTCGTCATCCAGCAGGCGGACTGTCTCGGCGACGATGGTCTCGTCACAGGTGCCGACCAGACGTACGGTGCCAGCCTTGACGGCGGCAGGGCGCTCCGTGGTATCGCGCATACAGAGCACTGGCTTGCCCAGGGTGGGTGCCTCTTCCTGAATGCCACCGGAGTCGGTCAGGATCAGGTAGCTCTGCTTCATCAGGTAGACGAACGGCAGATAATCCTGTGGCTCGATCAGGTACACGTTGTCGAGACCCTTGAGGTTGCGATTGACCGGCTCCTGCACATTGGGGTTGAGGTGGACCGGATAAACGATCTGCACGTCATCCCGCTGGGCCAGCACCGCCAGCGCCTTGCAGATGCGCTCGAAACCATCACCATGGTTCTCACGGCGGTGGCCGGTTACCAGGATCAGCTTCTTGCTCTGGTCAAGGAAGGGGAAGCGGGCAGCCAGCTCTGCTTTCATGCCCACGTTCTTGTCGATGCGATGGGATACCTCGATCAGGGCGTCGATCACCGAGTTGCCAGTGACGAAGATGGTCTCGGGGGTGATGTTTTCCATAATGAGGTTTTTCAGCGAGCTGATGGTCGGGGTGTAGTGCTGGTCGGCAATCCCCCCGGTCAGGCGGCGCATCCCCTCTTCAGGCCAGGGGGAGTAGATATTGCCGGTGCGCAGGCCGGCTTCAACATGACCCACTGCGATGCGGTGATAGTAGGCCGCCAGGGTCGCGGCAAAGGAGGTGGCGGTGTCACCGTGTACCAGAATACGATCCGGCTTGAACTCGGCAAACACAGGTTTCAACCCCTGCAAGATGGCGGTGGTGACGTCGGTCAGATCTTGCCCCGGCTTCATGATGTTGAGGTCATAGTCAGGCTTGATCTCGAACAGATTGAGCACTTGGTCCAGCATCTCTCTGTGTTGTCCTGTGACACAGACTCTGATATCCACCTTGCGATTGGCCTGGAAGGCCTTGACGATTGGGGCCATCTTGATTGCTTCAGGCCTTGTCCCAAATACCATCAATACCCGCTGCGCTTTCATCGGCATAATAGTCATTCCCGTGTGAATTAATTGAATTTAAGTATTGTCCCAAAACTACTCAATAAAGGCTGAGGTCACGATTAAGCTGTGCCAGCCGGTGTTGCCAAGTATGCTGGGCAAGCACTATCTCCCTTACTTGCTTACCCAATTCGCTTCTTTGTCGAATATCTTTCTGTAATTGCACACACCACTCTCGCGCCGCGCTACCGTCCTGCACCGTGACAATGCTCTTGCCAAAAATGTTATCCATTGCTAACGATGGTGTACTGACAATAGGGCACCCTGCCGCTGCCAACTCAAATACCCGGCGAGATAACATGGTTGGTGATTTACTGACGGTGTTGAAGTTCAAATAAAGCTGATATTGACGATAGGCCTTGGCAACCGATACCGGTGAGATGGCCGGCCTGCAATATGGTTGCAGTTGTTCTGGGTAGCTGCAACCGTTGTTCTTTTGCCAAAACCTGTCGAAAATGATTAGCCCTTGGTCACGCAGTGCATATAACACCTCTTCTTGTGCCCGGCTACGCTCTGCCAATTCGTTACCATAATAGCCGCCCAAAAAGGCGATCCCTGACTCCCGTACTTCCGTCGCTGCGGGCTGATACCAGCGTGGCTGGGCAGCAAACATCAAGACCCCCACGTGCCGGAAGGCTTGACGAGGCAGGGCCTGATAGCGAGCGACTGAATCGGCATCCGTGGTGTAGACCACATCGAACAGCGCCGCGGCATCGGCAAAGCGTTCGAAATGAAAGGGGTCCTCTTTATTCCAGAAGATGGTGGGTATGTACCGTTTTTGGCAAAATGCCACCAATTTACTCAATTCGGGTTTGACCGGGGAGCTATGGGCATAGCTGGCAATTTTTCCTTGCCAACTATTTTTATGACCACTCCATGCTGACTCGACAAACAGAAAGTCTGGTTTGAATATCCTCAGTTTCCATTGCCAGTCTGATGGCGTGATGTGAATAAGGTCTGCATCAGGCGTCAGGCTGAACGTGGTGAACTGGTCGGCCACTAACGCAATGCGCGGGCGTTTATTATTATGCAAATGGATTGACTCACAGCTTAAATAGAGTAGGAAATGCGATACTCAAGCGTCGATATGACAAGAGAGTGGGTGTTTCGTCAATAGGGCGCCTTGGTTAAGCGCCGCAATAATATCCCTGTTCACTCCCGGTAATCAGGAATGCAGGCGAAGCACGAAATAGGCCATACCCATAGACTTGATCTCGCCGGTATGGTCCAAGTCAGCACCTCGTTGTCAATCCTGGTGCTCACGCAGGGTGGCTAGGCCCATCACGATCAGCCCGTAGAAGAGGAACAGCAGCACACCGACTGTGGCCAGGTTGTAGAGACGGCGAGGGTATTCCGCATCCTGGGCAAGGCTTGGTTGACTGATAACCAGCAGGTGTTTGAGCTTGCGGTATGCCTCCACCCTGGCCTGCTCCAGACTGATGAGTCCCGTCTTGTAGAGATCTGCTGCCAGAGTGGCCTGGGTTTGCACATCCATGTAACCGGCGTTGATCTCGTTCATGGCATCTTTATCGAGACCGGTGAGCTTGGCACGTTCCTGCTCCAGTTGCCGGGTCAAGGCATCGACCCGGCTCTGCACCGAGATGACACCGGGGGCATTCTCTCTCATATAGCTGCGCAGTTGTTTGAGCTGCGCCTGCTGGTTCACCAGCTCGCCCTCAATCTGGCTGACGACCCCGAGACGCGCGCTGCTGGTGGATTCGGGGCTGATGAGTTGATGGCTGTTTTGAAACGCCAGCACCTTGGCCTTCTCATCCTGCAGCCGTCGATAGGCCCGATCGACCTCTTTCTCGACAAAGGCCAGCTGATCCAGCGCCACCTGATGCCCCAGTTTGTTGATAAAACGCTCGGACTCCTTGAGCATCAGACCCACGACCCGCTGGCCATATTCGGGGTCAAATGCCTGCAATTCGATGGTCAGCACACCCGACAGCTCATCCAGGCGCAGTGTCAGGTGATCGCGGTAATATTCGATGAAGTCTTCCCGGCTGACATCCTGTGGCAGGCGGGAGAAATAGTCGGCCTGGTCGCTCTGGTAATGGGACTTGAGGTCAAGCTCTTTATCCAGCTTGGCCAGCAGATCCCAGGAGTTCAGATAATCCTGAATCAGCAGCACATCTTGATGATTGCTGCCACCAATACCCAGCATGGACAGGGCATCGGGCAGCATCTTGATCTGGTCCGCCTGCTTGATGATAATCTCCGCCCGGCTCACGTAACGGTCAGAGGCGATGACCCCCAGATAGAGAGCCGCTATGGTAAAACAGGCCAAGACCCAGAGAAAACTGCCGAGTTTGAGACTCTGCTGCCAGGAGCGGTGAGCAATCTGAAAACCGCTGGAGTCGATAAAGAACTGCTTGGGTTCATTGCCGAGCTTGCGCAATTTGCGTGCGAAGCGGGATGGTCTTTCGGAGCGGATAGGTTGAGTCATATTGGGTGCAACTTGTTAAAGATCCTGATAAATGCGGATGGCATCATCGATATCATCGAATATTTCTAAGGCGCTGTTGCGCAGCAATATCCCCATGTCGCACTGCTGGCGCAGGTTTTTCATGTCGTGGGACACCATGATAAGGCTCGCTGTCTCGCGCTTCTGATTGAAGACATCGATGCATTTTTGTTTGAAACGGGCATCCCCCACCGAGGTGATCTCATCGGTCAGATAGATATCAAAGTCAAAGGCCATGCTGACGGCAAAGGAGAACTTGGATCTCATGCCGCTGGAATAGGCTTTTATCGGCAGCTCGAAGTGCTGACCTATTTCGGAGAACTCCTTGACCCACTCCTCCACCGCCTGCGTGTCGCGCACTCCGTGGATGCGACAGACGAAGCGGGTGTTCTCCCGCCCCGTCATGCTGCCTTGAAATCCACCACCGAGGGCCAGTGGCCAGGAGACGCGACATTGGCGCGTAACCTTGCCCTTGCTTGGGGTATCCATGCCCCCCAGCAGACGAAGCAGAGTGGACTTGCCAGCCCCGTTGACCCCCAGAATACCGATGTTGCGATCCCGCGGTAGTGTGATGCTCACATCCCGCAGCACATAGTTGCGGCCGAACTTGGTGGGGTAGTACTTGGATACATTGTCGAGAATGATCATGTTATTCCGCACTCATTGACGATCAACTGGCGATCAGCCGGCGATGGCTCAGACGATAGCAGCTCATGGCAAAGGTCAGCAGCAGCAATGTGATACTAAATAGGTAGGTCCAACTCACATTGGGACTGCTGTAACCGGCGAGCCAGCCGCTTCTAATCAGTTCAACGGCATGCACCAGCGGGTTCCATAAAAACCAGTGCTGATACTGTGCTGGTATGGCCATCAGGGGGTGCATCACGCAGGAGATAAACATCAGTGGCATCATTAGGAGGCGAAGAAATTTGTCCGCTTCCTGAAATAAGTTACCAGCCACGCAAAAAACAATGCCGAGGGAAAACGAGAACACCATCAACAGCAGATAGATGAGAATGACCTGCAGCAGATCGGCCGGAATGGCATCGAACCCGAACCAGAGCAGCCCCAGCACCAGTATGATGCCCACTATCATGCCAATCATGGCCTCGAGCATGAAGCGGGCAACAAAGGTGGCAAAGGGGGTTACCTGTCGGTAGCAGAACAGCCCAGTATTGGCGCTGACCGCGGATTGAAGCTTGCTCACGACATTCTTGAAAAAGAGAAAGGGCAAATAGCTTGCAGTGATAAATAGCGGCGCCGGCGCCCCCCCGAATCCGCTATGGCCGCGCATGCCAAAAATGAGGCTGAATGCGCCAATGATGAGCAGTGGGTCGAGCAGGGCCCAGGCATAGCCCAGCCGGTAACTGCCAAAACGGGTCTTCAGTTCTCGGATAAGCAAACCGAACGTCACATCGCGCAGTACCTGCAAGGGTGTTCGAGGTGTTTGATTGAGAATGGGTTTATGCATTGAGTCGTTTACCGTATGGCAGACTCGCCGATTGGCGAGCCTGCATTGTTCGGTGTGGGCGGTTTAGTTGATGGCTACGTTCGCCGCCACGGCGATCTGATAGATGATCTGGGTGATGTCTTTGACAGATTGCATGGTTTTGCTGTCAACCTTGGGCAACACCATGATCTGATCCCCTGGCTGAACATTCCCCTGGCCCTTGAACTCCACCAGCCCGTTGGCATGCACCACGGCGATGCGCTGATCATTGGCTCGTTCGGTAAACCCACCGGCCCAGGCGACATAATCATCGAGGTCGGCATTGGCGTTGTAGACCACGGCTTGTGGCATCAACACCTCACCACCCACCTGGATAAGGTCAGTCTTGTTCGGGATCACAATCTGGTCGCCTTGCTCCAGCTGAATGTTGGCGATGATGCCCTTGTCGGCGACCACGACCTTGCCCAGGGGCTGAATCTTGCGAGCCTTGTCGACAAATTGCATGACCAGCTCGGCCTCTTTGGCACGGATGGTCGCCTCACCATCCGAACTGGCCGGCGCGGTGAATACGCTGCGCTCCAGCCGGTTGAGCGACTCATCCAGCATCTCTTTTTGCCGGATGGCCACGCTCTTGCGCATCAGATAGATGGATTGGTAATCGGCCAGATCCGGATTGATCGGAATGTGGTTGAGCAGATCGTGCAGTTTGGTCTCTTTGCGGACGGTGAAGTAAGAGGGACCCATATAACTGCCGGTGACCTGCACATCGTAAACTTGTGCATGCATGTCATCGTTGAACAGCACCTTGTCACCGTCTTTGAGTTGGACCCGGGCAAAATCTTTGTAAGGCAGATAAATAGAGAAAGGACCGTTTGCACGATCGCCAATGACCCCGACATGACTCACCTTGGCGAGGGGCAGGGCATAATTGACCAGTTCCGAACCCAGTGTATTGCGCTGCTTTAATTCGAAGCGGAATGGGTTGCGAACCTTGCCAGCCACATTGATCATCGGCCCTTGGGGTTCCACCAGGATCACATCCTGATCTTTGAGGGAAAGCTTGGGCATTTTGCCTTTTTGCATGAACTCATACAGGTCGATCTGCTGGAGGACCTGGTTTTGGCGCAAGACCTTGATTTGACGGTAGCTGCCACGCTCTGAATCAATGCCACCCGCCCGCTTGAGGAAATAGAGCACGCTGTCAGACGATTGCCCGGCATATTGGCCTGGGCGGATCACCGGCCCCGTCACGAATACACTCACTGGGGTTGTCGTCAGCAAATTGACGTAAATGTTGACGTTGTTGGTGAATACATCACCAATCTTGCTGGTTACCAGATTATTGATTTGGCTGGCTGGAACATTCTTGACATTGATTGGGCCTACATCAGGGATGAAAATATTGCCCTGATTGTCGACCGTTACCACATTGGAGAAATTGACGGCGCCCCAGATCCAGATATTCAGCTTGTCACCTGGTGCTATCAGGTAATTGTCATTCAAACCATCGCTGCGTTCGGTTTCATATCCACCGGCAAAGAGGTTGGCGCCATAGGGGGGGGGGAGTCCGACCTCGGCCTGTGGCAGTAACTTCCGAACATCTGCCTCACCTGGCAGCAACATGCCCTGCCGATTTTGTTGCGCAAAACTGCCGGTTGTTGAACTCGTGTTGGCCTGACCACTCAACGATGACTGGCCACCAAGTTGGGGCCGATTGTTATCCCCTGAATTACCCGACAGGGTATAGCCAAATGATGCCCCATTTGCCTGGGCCTGGTCCGGTGCACTAGCCGCCATGGTGGTGCAGGAGGCACTGATGAGAAACAGGAGGGTACTCAGATGACGAACGTTCATTTTCAAAACAGATACCTTCGAGTTTTATTGTTCAGCAAGAAGGCTGCTGACAGAAGCTTGATCCAATTGAGGTATCAGGTACCACAGTTCTTCGCTCTTGCATGCGACACTTCTTTGCGAGTGGCCTTGCATGTTGTTGAACAAGAGGTCAACGCACTCACGTCCCATGGCCGACACATAGCGTTGACCCAGGGTGAAGGTAACGCCGTTTGTGCTAAGTGCAGCCCCCTGAGGTTGAGTGTTGAGCGCCTGTTGCAGGTTTGCTGGCATGGCTTGCAGTGCTGTGGTCGATGATGGATTGACGAGGGGACGGGAGGCTTCGACCTGCTTTGGTTCATATGCGCAGCCAGCAATAGACATGGCTAGTGATATCGCCAGAAACCGGGTTGCGTAGTTCATGTGTCAATATTATCCATGGAGTCAAAACTTGAAATGTAAATAATGCGTTAATTTTGTGTTATCGGTGGTGTTCGTCTTGCGATAATACTTGCCTCATGTCCTACCTTGGTCGTGCTGTACTGAAACTGTACATGGAAGTACATTATCTCAAAAGGAAAAAAAGAGAAAAGCTACCGCACTGAAGTGACATTGCTCCGGCCTATGGGGTCAAATTGGGGCTTGAAATAAAATTAAAAACAAAAGACGGACTGTCATCAACAGCCCTGTTTGAATAGCTTTCCAGTCGTGCTGGAGCCGAGCCCGCGTATATTGCGTCATTTCGAGGCGCTCGTCATGTTTAATTTTATTCCGGGCGCATATTACCTGTAGGCTGCGAATGAGTCAATACACATCCTGATTACCCATGACCCTCAGCCAGCTTCAAGAGCCGATATGGCATCGGAGGGCTTGCCACGACTGCATGCCCCAATTCAACCAACATGCTCTTGAGGTCAAAACGATGATTAAACCGGAAGCAGTATT
>NZ_JBLUXC010000056.1:0-22644 GCF_048276795.1 Aeromonas sp. PS2Canimalfood6 | reverse complement strand
GGTTACGGATCGAGATAGCGGGTGCGGCCATGATGATCTACCTGCAAAAGAGAGTAATAGATCAGAACGGCCGATCGCCGTCAAGCACTGAAAATAGCAAAATCAGGTGCGGAATGACGGCGCCAATCCTGACTGTGAGCTTGCCTGGGATGGAAATGATCACGGCCGCGAGGCGGCCGTGATGGAGTCAGGAACAGTGGTGCCCGGCCCGCTCATGAGGAGGGTTTGGGCTCCAGGGTCGCAGCGACCGACTTGGCCGCCGAGCCGGTGAGCAAGGGCTCACCAGGATAGAGCACCAACGCATCGGCCCGCAGACGGTCGGCCTCTTCGGCCCGCCCCAACGCATTGAGGGCGATCACCATGTTGGCGTAGATGTTGGCCCTGGGGGTATGGCGCACGAACGCCTGCCCCCAGTCGAGGTAGGCTTCCAGCTCCGCCTTGTTGTTGGCCTGCAAACCCACCATCAGGCGCACCGCGTTGACGTCAAACTCCACCCGGGTCAACCAGGCCAGGGGATTGACGATGTCGAGCAACAGCGCAGGCTGCTTGTAACCGCCCCGCTCATACTTGGTCACCACCCAGGCGGTATGCAGGGCGGTCAGCATGAAGGGGATAACGATCAGGGGAATGGCGATGGCCATGAAGCGCAGCAGCAACCAGGGGCGGCACAGATGGTCGCGCCAGTTGCCGTGGCCTTGCTTCTCCACCTCCGCATCCATCGCATACAGGAGCAGCAGCAGCGCCCACCACAGGGCGATGGCGTGGTAGAAGGGGTACTCGGTCTGGGTGTGCAGCAAGATGGGGGTCACCAGCGCAAGCAAGGCGGCGCCCTTGACCCAGCCCGCCCGGCTCAGACGCCACAGCAGGGCCCCGCCCATCAGCACCATGCCCAGCATGGGTGCCAGACCCCCTTCCACCGCCCAGTAGAGAAACTCGTTGTGGGGGTGATCCAGGTTGTACTCGATCTGCACCATGGCCGGGTTCAGCGCCTTGTCGGCCATGTAATGATGGAGAAACACCGACTCGAAGCTGCCATAGCCCCAGCCGGTCCAGGGCATCTGCGAAATCAATTTGGTGCAATATGCCCAATAGATGGGGCGATACCCGCCAGATTGATAGATCTCAATCCCCCGCTTGACACCACTCATTCCATACTGGGAGACCAGCCCGAACGCAAACCCCAAGGCAACCAGACCCAGCATCCGGCCCAGCTGGCGCTGACGATAGAGCTGCGGCACAAGCAGGATCAGAGCCAGCAGCCCGCCCAATTGCCCCACCCGCGATTGCAAGATGACCAGCAGCAGAGAAGTGGCCAGGATCACCCCATAGCGCAGCCCCTTGAGCCAGGGATTACCCTCCCTGCGCAGCTCCAGCCAGATGGCCAGCGCAAGCCCGGTCGCCATAAAGCTCGCCATCACATTGGGTTGCTGGAAGATGCCGTAGGGGCGGTTGACCCGAATGTCATAGCCTATCCAGTTGCCCGGCGTCAGCAGGTAATACTGCACCAGGCCGAGCAGCGCCTCGATGGCGACGGCCCCGAGCAGCAGATAGAGCAGCCTGTCGCGGGCCCGGCTTGCCAACTGCCACTGATAGAGCACGAACAGGAACAGCAAGCCGGCGAAGAGACCCAGCAGGCGCGGGATGGCGAAATCCTGGAGCTCGAAGCCGGGATAGGCCATCGGCAGCAACAACAGCAAGGCCCCCAGCCAGAGCCCCAGCTGCAAGGATGAGATCACCAACCGCTGGCGCAGCGTCACCTGCCACAGACCGAGGGCGATAACCAGGCTGGCAAAAATCCAGCCCCAGGCGTTGAAGGGCAGATAGAGCCCGGCCCCCCCCGGATTGTGCATAAAGAAATGCATGCCCAGCAGCCAGTAAAGGGCGCTGACGATCACCATGCCCCTCGTCGTTGTCATCATTTTTTGCGGCCCCTTTCATCCATACAGGCAACTCCCATGTGCTGCGCCCAAAAAAACAAAAGGGGGCTGATGCCCCCTTCGCTCATAGCTAAACACTATACCTGTTCCGGCCTGCGAAACGCATGACGTACCAGCACAATCCCCACCCCCAGCATACCGCCGAGCAGGGTGGCCAGCACCACGATCAACGGGCGCTTGGGTTTGTCGCGGCTCAGGGGTTCATCAGGTGCCTCCAGATAGGAGAAGGGACGGAAGGTCGCCTCCTCCAGAGAGATGCGCTTCATACGCGCCATCTGAACTTGGAGTGCTTGCAACTCGGGCTTGTAGACCTCGATGTCGAGGGACTTCAACAGGGCGAGTTTCTTTTCCAGCGCCTTGGTCCCTAGGGTGATGGAGAGGCGCTCCTGAGCTGCGTAGTTTTCCAGCGGGGCGACAACGCCTGCCGCCTTGGCAATGCTGTTAGCCAGCTCGGTCTCGGAGATATCTTGTTTCAGCACGCGCTTGGCATCTTCCAGCATGAGCTCATAGCGGGTGGTCATCCCCTGCAGCTGGAGAGAGCGCTGATCATCGAGCTGACGAACCATCCGCTGCTGCTGCAAGTTGATGATGTAGTCGATATAGCCCTCCAGCATCGCCAATGACGCCTCGGCAGTCGGGGCGGCAAAGGCGATCTCGACGCCCGGCTTCTCACCCTTCTTATCCACAGGCTGTGCCACTACCAACTTGCTCCAATCACGCAGCCAGCGGCGCTGCGCCTTCTCGTCGAGCCCAAGCGTCTTTACCTGCTCGGCAAACAGCGGGCTGGTTTTCAGATAGTCCTGATGGTTCTCGTAAGCATTGAACTCCTGCACAAACTCCTCATAGAGCGCCTTGCCAGCGGGGAAGCCCTCTAGCCCGAGCGCGGCAGCCTGCACCGATACTTTCTGCATCGGCAGCAGATCTTCCTGCTTGGGCCCAATAATCACCGCCTTGGCGGACCACTGCTGGGGAGCTGTCAGCGCATAGCCCACGCCAGCCGCGGCAAAAAGCGCAGTAATAAGGAGGATCAACCCTTTCTGTCGCCACAACAGCAGCACCAGCTCGCGCAAATCGATTTCGTCAGCAGTGGCTTGCCAGCCCTGTGGCAATTGAGCGTCAGAGTTGGGGGTTATCTCTTTGTTGGTCATAACAGCGGTCATTTCCTAATCAGTTTGGAGAGTGAATAAAAGGGGCCTGACGATCCTTGTCAGACAGGACCAAGGGTATATTTTCCATCAGCGGCCAAGCAATAGCCAACTCGGGGTCAGCCCAATTGAGTGTCCGCTCATATCCGGGACAGTAATAGTCGGTGCATTTGTAGAGCACCGTTGATTCCTCGCTTGTTACATAGAAGCCGTGCGCAAAGCCGGGGGGGATCCAGAGGGACATGGGCTCGTCTGCATCAAGATACTGACCCACCCACTGACCATGGCTGGCACTGCCCGGACGCAAGTCAACCGCCACATCGAAGATGGTGCCAGAAATCACCTGCACCAGCTTGCCCTGCGGCCGTTCGACCTGATAGTGCAGGCCGCGCAGCGTCCCTCGGCATGAACGACTCAGATTGTCCTGCACAAAGGTAAAATCACCGCAGTGGTTTACAAACTCGCTTTGACGAAATAACTCCATCAATTCACCGCGCTCATCATTATAGGTGGTATGGTGAATTAACTTCACATTGGCAAGAGATAGAGGCTCAAATTTCATTCGTTCATCCTCATACTTTTGAGGTTAAATTATTGTTCTGCCGCAATCTGCCGAAGGGTATCTAATACCCCCACCTGCCACGGTGGAAAATGAGCCAAAAATGTCTGGCTAAATAAGCGGGTATTCAACCGTGAATTTAATGGCCGACGCACAGAATTAGTATAATGGTCACTGGTGACAGGAATAAGAGTGGGTATTCGCTCCAGCAGCCCCAACGCACAGCCTTCCTTGAAAATAAAGCTGGCATAGTTATACCAGTTTACCGCCCCCGCCGCAGCCACATGATAGAGCCCACCTAGCGCCGGATTAACCAGTGTCTGTCTGATAGCAATCAGGGCAGCATCGGCTAACATCACAGCAGAAGTGGGGGAACCTACTTGATCACATACCACGGAAAGAGATGAACGCTCGCCTCCCAACCGCAACATGGTTTTCAAAAAGTTGTGCCGATAAGGGCTATGCAGCCAACTAGTGCGCAAAATCAAATGGCGGCAACCGCTCGCCACAATCGCCTGCTCCCCTTGGTATTTGCTCAAACCATACGAATTCAGCGGCTCAGGCAGATCGTCCTCTCGCCAAGGCCTATCACCGCGGCCATCAAAGACATAATCAGTAGAGAAATGAACCAGCAATGAACCTGTTTTCTTTGCCGAAGCGGCCAATATTGATACGGCCTGGGTATTAACCCGGTAGGCCAGTTCAGGCTCAACCTCGGCCTGATCGACCGAGGTATAGGCGGCAGCATTGATAATAACTGTTGGCTGCAGCTTGAGCACTAAATCAGCCAGCTGGTCGGGATGCAGAAGATCGGCATCCATGCGTGCAGGCAGTAATAAGGCCTTCTCATCAATTGATTGACATAATGCCAACCCAAGCTGACCAGTACCGCCCAATAGCATGAAAGATGGCAGACGCAATGAATACTGCTCAATTAGGTTCATTGGTATTTCTTGGTCTAACCCAGGCGAGAATACGCCAGATATTATTAAGTAACTGGTAATAGAGAACAAACACTAGCGCAAATAACAACAAGCTAATCCACTCCGGTATAGCATCATATTCAAGGGCAATACCCATAACAGCCAGCAGTGTGGCAGTTCCGCAGATCACCACCAAGGCTTGATGGGATGAAAGTCCCGCCCGCAGACAGATATGATGCAGATGCTCGCGATCCGGTTTAAATGGTGAGACCCCTTTGCGAATGCGCCGCACCATGATACAGGTCATATCCATCAGCGGAATGGCTATTAACCAGAGTGCGGTAACCGGATTCATCTGTGCCTTTGGCCCCTGAGTGCCTTGCAACAATACCCAGATAACGGTAAAGCCGATCAACATACTGCCCGCATCCCCCATAAAAACCTTTTTGCGTCCCCCAAATGGGAAACCCAGATTCAGGCAGATATAAGGCACCACCACGATCATCATCATAAGACAGAAACGGGCCAACGGTAGCTGTCCATCTGCATAGTGGATATATGAAAGCGCCCCAAAGGTCACCATTGTGAGTCCACCTAATAAGCCATCGATCCCATCCACCATATTAAAGGCATTAATGGCGCCAAGCACGGCAAATATGGTTACAATATAGCCAAGCGGCCCCAAATTGACTTCATAACTGAAGAAAATATGACCAAGACTCTTTAAAGAGAGCCCTGCGGCAAAAATCATAGCGCAAGAGATAAGGATCTGCACCACCAACCTGACGCGATAATCCACATCATATTTATCATCGATGGCCCCCATCATTACCAAGACTGAAGCGCAAAGTACATAGACATCCGAATTAATTAGTAATTCTGGTTTAAGCCATAGCGCCAGCATCAGCGTAAAGTAGATTGAAATCCCCCCCACCAAAGGAACCAATCCTTGATGTAATTTACGCTCATTAGGACGATCAACAAGATTTATTTTTTTGGCAATCTTCCTTGCAAAAAAAAGCATTGAAAATGAAATCAAAAAAAATATTATATATTCCATTTTTTATCCCAACACAAGTCAAGTGTTATGTTAAAAATAATTAAGACATCTATTTAAAAGATGGAAAGATTTTTGGAAGTTGCTCATCGAAAGGCCCCTCTTTCACCTCTAATAAAAGAGCCTTTTCTGAGAGACATTCTACGCTATGAATATCCCCAGGGAAAAACTCAATCATTGGTAATGGATCAGATGCATTTACGGTTAATTTTTTCATTACGGAACCGTCATCAGAATAAAGGCTAACTTGAATATCGCCATGAATTACGGTGAACATTTCCCATTGGTGGGATAAGTCATGGTAATGTGCATCAACATAGCTACCTTTCACCATTGCAATCAGCAAACGTTGCACTTTGTCATCATGGCTTTTATGTAATAACAAGTGGCTTCTAAGTCTTGGCGACTCCTGGGCTGATAAATATAAATCATTTAAATCTGCTACATCCCAAAAACGCATAATAAAGTCCATCGATTGACATTTATGACACAGAAAGATGCTTAATTATTTGTTTTGCTGCTGAACTCACTAAAAATTCAGACTCCAATAACCGTTTGGCATTTTTTCCCATATCATGGCGATATTGACTATCCAAGTAAAGCTTCTCTGCTGCTGAAAATAATTTATCGTCCTCACCGTTGATAAAAACAGCTCCTGCATGAGCAGCATTTACCAATGCCTGTAAGTCATTCCCATAATTAACACTACCAAGAATTGGTATTTCCTCCACCATATATCCCAATAATTTCCCAGGAAAATTATGGCTTGTATGTGTTGCTGATAAAGAGAATAGACCTACATCGACTTCAGATAAAATGAACTTGAACTCCTCTTGGGAAACAGAAGGTAGATAACTAAAATTTCTCAATCCCCAATCAATAGACAATTGATTGATAAGTGTAACCTCATCCCCTTGCCCAATATAAATAAAATGGGCATCATCATATATTTTCATTTTTTTTGTTAGGCGCATCAAATTAGCCATATCCTGAGCATGACCAATATTTCCACCATAAAAGAAGATAACCTTCCCCCTCACTCCTAGGCGCTCTCTAATTGATACATAACCATCAGGAATACTGATAGTGGGCGATACCATCGCCCAGTTACGCAATACCTCTACAGGATAACCAGAATAGTCAATATTAAATACATTGATATTATTTTCAGACATGAGTCCAATCATGTCCGCCTGATTATAGGAGTGCTTTTCAAAGAAGCGAAAATATCGTTCAATAACACCTCCTTTTTTAATCATACCAGCATCAATAACCCAGCGAGGAAAAAGATCCCTTAATACCAAATACGCCTTACATTGACAGCGCTTTTTTAAATAACTAACTAACCCTCCCCAAAATATGGATGGTGAGTAATAAATAATACCATCAAACGTATTTTTTCTAACTCTCGATTTAATAGCCCGCCAAGCTTGAAAAGAAAGTAGCGTTTCATGGATAGCTCGTTTAGCTTTACCAACACTTTTGATTTCACCACTTTTAAATCGCCAAATATTGACGCCATCCAGTGTATTCGTAAGTAACGTTTCACTTTGCTCACTGTTTGGTGTTATTACTGTTACCTGATGTCCCTGCCGCTGCAAATACACCGCAAGTTCATGAAACATTTTTGCTGCTACACGAGTACTACTGGGTAGATAATCATCAATGATCAACGCCAATTTCAAAGTGATTTTCTCCATACTACGCGGTTTACATAATCAACATAACTTACTATGGTACGCAGCACCTTATCCGAAACATTAGGGGCTACATAATCCTTCACCTTTTTTATTAACCGTACAGTTCCATGAGGTTGTTTTTCTAAAATTTCAATTGCCTGCAAGATACGCTCAATATTCATTCCAGTGAACATCACTGCCCCCTCTTCAAACCCTTCAGGGCGCTCTTGTGCCTCCCTGATATTAATGGCAGGGAAGTTCAAAATTGAAGATTCTTCAGTAATTGTTCCGCTATCGCTTAGCACTACCTTGGCATCCATTTGCAGGCGAACATAATCACTAAAACCAAGTGGCTTTAACAAATTAACTAAAGGGTGGAAGGTTAAATTCAATGCTTCAATTTTTTTACGGGTACGCGGATGGGTCGAAACAATAATAGGATGTTGATATTTTTCAGCTAGCTCGTTTAACACCCTCACATAACTGTGAATATTTTTATCGGAATCCACATTTTCTTCACGGTGCACGCTCACCAAAAAATATCCTCCCTTAGTGAGTGACAAGCGCGATACCACATCAGCAGCATGTATTTTATCCTGATAAAATGCCAGCACCTCATCCATCGGGCTGCCAGTTTTAACGATCAAATCAGGCTTGATGCCTTCGCTTAACAGATATTCGCGTGCAATATCGCTGTAGGGCATATTCACATCAGAAATGTGATCAACAATTTTACGGTTAATCTCTTCCGGCACCCGCAAATCAAAGCAGCGATTGCCTGCTTCCATATGAAAAATAGGTATTTTTTTACGCTTGGCCGAAATGGCCGCTAAAGCACTATTAGTATCGCCCAGAATAAGGAGAGCATCCGGCTTTAACTCAGCAAAAACCTTATCTGACTTACTGATCACTTGCGCCATGGTTTCGGCGGCGCTACCACCTGCACACTCTAAAAATACATCTGGAGTCCGAATACCTAAATCATCAAAAAATATTTGATTAAGCTCATAATCATAGTTTTGACCAGTATGCACCAAAGTATGATCACAAAACTCATCTAGCTTTGCGATAGTGCGCGACAGTCGAATGATTTCTGGGCGCGTACCAACAATGGTCATCACTTTTAGTTTTTGCATTGCACATACCTTGTCAAATAATCGTTATGCATTAATTCAATCAACTCACGCCAACTGGGCACTGTCAAATTCAGTGCTTGGTGCAAACGGCTAGAATCGAGTGAACGGTCGATCACCAGTTGGGTTGACTCATTAATTTCAATATCCTTGCCATAAATGTCGGCCACCAACGAAATTAAAGTGTACTTATTAATCGGTTCGACAGACAAATGGTACAACCCGCAGATCTCAGGCTTGCTCAGAATATTGTCGGCCAGTAATTTGGCGATATAACAAGTAGGCAACCCAGAAAACACCGCTTTGGAAAAACCATTCACAGCACCGGATTGGCTTAAAAACCAATCAACCAAGCTAACGGCTGAATTCAGCTCATGGCCAATGATCGAGGTACGCAAGGTTAGGTGGCGGCCATAGTTAACCTCACCTAGGCACTTAGATTTGCCATACAGATCCGTTGCGGTCGGCAAGTCAGCTTCCTGATACATGCCTTGCTTACCATCAAACACACAGTCGGTCGAAAAATGGATTAACCGCGCATCATATTGGTCAGACAAAGCGGCCAACTGATGTGGCAACAGCGCATTGATTTCAATCGCCGCCACATGTTGCTTGGCAATATCGTGCTGCTTAATCAAGCCAATACAATTGATCACCACCTCTGGCTTGGTAGTGACAATCGCCTGTTCAATGCTGGTGATATCGGTGACATCAATACCTTCCAACAGTTGCTTTTGGTACTTCGCAAAAAAAGCCGCTTTGCCGGTTAAGTTGCGCACTGTACCCGTGACGTTCAATGCTGGGTTGTCAGCCAAATTGCTAAACAGGCTGTAACCCAACATGCCGGTGGCCCCCAGGATTAATACATTCACTATTATACCCCTTCCGGCACGATTATATTACCTGCTTCGATTTCACGAATGAAATCGAGCTTACGTAAAAGCTGTTTCATTCCTTCAACATCCAGGCGGTCAGTGTTGTGTGAGTTATAATCCTCAACCAAGGATAAATCTTTTTCCCCTTGCTCAAAATACTTTGAATAGTTCAGGTCGCGGTTATCGGCTGGCACACGGTAATAATCACCTTGCTCCTGTGCAATAAACATCTCTTCACGGCTGCACAACGCTTCAAACTGTTTCTCACCATGGCGAGTACCAATCACATTAACAGGGTGATCAGGTCTATCTAGGATTTCCAGCAACGCTGTTACCAATACATCAATAGTCGCTGCTGGAGCCTTTTGTACAAAAATATCGCCATTTGAACCATGCTCGAAGGCATGCAGCACTAAATCAACCGCATCATCCAATGTCATCATAAAGCGGGTCATATTTGGATCAGTGATCGTAATTTTTTCACCATTCACCACTTGACGAATAAACAAAGGAATCACTGACCCACGCGATGCCATTACATTACCGTAGCGGGTACAGCAAATCGTAGTACCGGTATGTTCCAAGTTACGGCTCTTGGCCACAATAACCTTTTCCATCATTGCCTTGGAAATCCCCATTGCATTGATTGGATAAACGGCTTTATCTGTGCTTAAGCAAACTACCCGCTCAACCCCGTGACTGATTGCTGCCTCCAAGACGTTTTCAGTACCCAGTACATTGGTCTTGACAGCTTCCAATGGATAAAATTCACAAGAAGGGACTTGCTTAAGGGCGGCGGCATGATAAACGTAATCCACGCCTCGCATTGCATTAGCAACGCTTTGATAATCTCTTACATCACCAATGTAAAATTTTAATTTTTCAGACTTAAATAGCTTGCGCATATCATCCTGCTTCTTTTCATCGCGGGAAAAAATACGAATCTCTTTAATATCAGTATTTAAAAAACGACGTAGTACGGCATTACCGAAAGAGCCTGTGCCACCGGTGATTAATAGAGTTTTATTAAAAAACATAGAAGCCCCCCAAAACAATTCAACATTAAATAAAATCAAAAAAATCTTGCCATGTTGCACATTGTGAAAATGACAGTGGTGAATATTGCGACATTGATGATTGATGCATGACATCACATATTACTGATGCCCATAATTTAGCATTTTGATAATCTAGAAATGTAGCACCTTGATAATCATCTAGTACATCCCGAGAATAAGGCAAATCAGCACAAATTATTTTTTTACCAAGCACACCAGCCTCTGCAAGTGGTAAACCGAATGTTTCTATATAGCTCGGAAACAATACGGCGTCAGCAGAAATATACTTTTCAATGACTTTGTCATAAGGCAGTCCACCTAGATAAGATATATTATCTATCAAATCTAATTTCTTAGCTTTTTCATCAAAAACCGGATAGTCACCAGAATTAAATGTCACAGCAAAAATTGGAACTTTATTTAACGGCTGGCTTTTCAGTATCGACAGAGCATCAAGAATCATCAGGTGGTTTTTATAAAACAATGGGGATGCTGGGTAAAAAAAAGTTGCCTTATCATTATTAACAGATTTAGCCCCCCCACCCCTACAATTTGCATCATAGCCTGTTGGCAGCTTTATATCAGGGGTAAATATAGAGATTCTTTCCTCAAGTACACCATTTTGCAACAATGCAGCCTTCATCCATCTTGTCTGCACTACAAACCTAGTCTCTGTTGAGGAAAACAAAAATATAAATAACTTATAAAACCATTTATATAAGAAATATTTAACCGTCTCTTTATTAAAACTATATCGTACCGTTGTAAAGGGAAGAGACTGGTGTAGATATATTAATTGCTCACAATCAATGTTTACAGACGTATTTTGCAATGAAATACATAATGAATATTTTACACTTCGTTTTTTCAATTCACTCTTTAGGCCGATAAAATCCCACCATATTCGCCTAACCCAAGATTTGGTATCTATTTTCACATATTTTATGTTGGGGCATGGCTTTACTTTTACATTTGTCGGAATAAATATTATAAATTTCTTTTTATAAATCTCTGCGTGAGCAATGAATTGCCTCAGTATAGTAAGAGCCCCCCCAGAAGAAAGCGCTGTCGCATTAACAACAATCACCTTACTATCATTTTCCATATTAAAAACCATTGTGTATAACTAGACCAATAAGTTAATAGATATCAATAGAAAGCTTCTAGAAAATTAATTCATCCTCTCTAAAAAAGGATTTAGAATAAAAACCGCCTAATTTAACTTACACATGAAATATTAAAAAATAATAAAAATCATTTTGACATTAAATTACCTGGCGAAGTACGTAATTTTGAACTTAACCTCAAGAAAATAAACACAGTAATCAAAGATTGAATGTAGACTAGAAATGCATTAAACCAGCCACATAGTAAATATAGGAAAACAAAAAACCATGTTAATGAACATAACCGCTCACCACCTAATTTTTTTGATAAATAGACCGCCGTAATCATAAGAAAAAGCACATATGTTACATACATAGTGCCAAATAAATCATCTAGAAAAAACCAAGAGATGAAGCCTGTTTGTAATGTTGTCGTCGAATCTGAAATATAGTTTGAATATAAAAACAAATGCATATCCTCTCCTGGATACACTCCAATCATTTTAGCTATAGTTTGTTGAAACAAACCCTCCCAATAAAAATTGGCTACTTCATTTATCGCAATGCTATTCTTTATCTGCGCTGCATGCTCATATATAAATACAACATTTGACAACTGCTGTAAGCGTGAAAAAAGCCCATCAATAAAGTAAGAATATGCAAGCGCTAAATCTATGTGAGAGATAACATAAAATACATTATGCATATTCTGCTCAGATAATAACTCACGCAAAGCTACCTTCAAGTAAAATAAAACGGGTAAAGCTAGCACCAAGAATAAAGAAAATAATAAATGCCAACATCTTATTTTAAATCTAGAGTTTGCAAACATGAAGCACAGTTCAATATATGTAACAATCAAAATCCAACCAAGCCAACCACGAGATAACTGAGATATTATAAATATAACTACATTTAACTTATAAGTTTTCGCTCGATTACCGCCTCTAGCCATAACATAGTAAATATAAAAAATATAATCAACGGGGATTATAAACCATAAAAACCGAATCCATCCTCCAGCCTTGGGATCCCCCCCTGCCGCATTTGAGCCAGTCACGATATTAAAAATAAAATAAGCTAATTGAATCACTAGAATTAAATTTCCAGCTTTACTATATTTTTGCTCGTGAGTTAATCCTTTGTAACTTGACTTTAATCTGACCAATATAGAATATAAAGGGCCACAAATAAATAAATATGCTAGCAGTGTAAAAAATAACAATAAAAAAAGTGGACTACTTTTTTCTATAGGTATACCAATATAATCACCAATATATACTCCGCTGTCACGCATCGTTATGCATGCATAAATATTAGACACAACATACAATATGACGAACGAATATCTAATAAATCTAGTGTTGTGATAAAACTTAAATTGGCCAGAGTAATGAGTCATACGTTAGTGCCTCTTAAAAATTATTTTGAGCACTTTTTTTATTCTATATAATAATGATACCAGATAATCTGAGCCACGTAAAAAATAAAAAAACACATGAAAAACATCATACCAAGATGTCGTTTTTGAATTGTATATATGTTTTCTGAACCCAGAAATATCGCCAGCGTTTAAAAAACCCTGCGCACATGCATATTCTGCATGTGCTATTTTTTCTTTAATGCAGTGTTCATAATTAGGAAATGCCACTATAAGTTTGTTAAGATAAAAAATATTGCTTTTATACGTATCTATAATACGCAGCCCACTTCGGTCATTTTTCAAACTTTCAGACCATGAATTTTCTGCTGAGAGTCTGTATACTGACATGTAACGTTCGATATTATCGCAACGACCTAATGATGATGCGAAAACTTCAATGTAGAAATCGCCAACAGGAGCTGCACTAAACCAATCAGGTAATGTATATATTATTTTTTTTCTAAAAAAATATGAACTAGTAGGCGAAAACTGGCCTTTGGCTGACATAATAAATCCCACATCAAAATTTGTACCACTTTGACAAGGCCATATTGATTTTAATAAATTGTTATCAGCTTTACTATATGCAGGATGAACAACAAATGAACATTCATTATTGTTTTCCATATACTCATATTGTATTTGAAGTTTATCTCTATCACACCAATAATCATCCCCCTCGCAGACGGCAATATATTCACCCACAGCGTCATTAAATACTCTTAATAAATTAGCATTTGCACCAATGTTCTTTTCAGAAGTGATAACTTTGATCAACTTAGGATATTTTTTTTTATATTCAGCCAAAATAGCTAAGGTACCATCCCCCCCACAATCCTCCCCAATAATTATCTCAAATGGGAAAGTTGTTTTTTGCATTAAAAAACTATCAATAGCCTGCTCAATATATTGATCTTGCTTATATGTAATACAGCATACGCTAACACGTATTGGTTCATTTGTTGACCAGTTTGCAATGATCTCTGCTTCGGTTAATTTAAGCAACGTTTCTTACCTTTTTCAGCCATATTTGTCATTTCAAAATTATCTGCAATTAGTTTTGTTTCTTGCTCTAATAAATCTCGCTTTCTATTTTTTATTTTTTTTGCTGGAATACCAAGATAAACTCCGAATGAGTCACAAGTTTGAGTTACTAATGAGAGAGCACCAATAGAAACCCCCTCATATAAGGTGATACCCGGTAACACCACTGAACCACAACCAATAATTACATGCTTGCCCAATGTCACATCGGCGTGTGTGACATTGGTATATTCAACAGGCACCATGGGATTTGTCATATATGTGCCACTATAGTCATCATTACTGGAATAGATGGCAACTTTTGAGGATATATTACAAAAGTCAGCAATAGTTATTTTTCCAGCACCAATCAATGAACTATAAACAGCAATATGGATATAGTTGCCCAACCAGATCCCCCCCTCTCCTGCTGAAAGCACACAGAAATCATCAATACGTACATTGCTACCAATGTGAATTCGATTAGCCCCGTAGATAGAGGCTTTATCAGAAATTAACACATTAGAACCAAGAGATGAAAACCCCATACTGGCTAGCTGCTCTTGAGTGAGAAAAGCCATATAATTTAGCCACCCTTGATCAGACTGATAATTTTATCTTGCTCATATGAATTCAACTCATGATATATCGGTAAACAGAGTACTTTATCCGCCACTTCATTGGACAGGGGCAATAAATGAGCCTGTGCACTGGGCAACCCACGATACATAGGCATATTACTAATCAAAGGATAGAAGTAACGACGAGACAATATATTATTTTCCTTGAGTTTTTCATACAATTTATCACGACTCAAAGGATAATCTGTCTCAACTAAAATTGGAAAATAGGAGTGATTACTGTTAGCATCTGAGTTGTGCTGATAGACAGTGATACCTTTTACATCAGCTAATGCTGCGCGGTAGTAGGCATCAATAGCTTGCCGTTGCTGCATCGCATGATCGATATGCTTAAGTTGAACCAAGCCAAAGGCAGCATTAATTTCACTCATTTTTCCGTTGATACCTGGGGCCGTCACGGTCAGTTCATCGGCAATACCAAAGTTTTTCAAGCGATCAATTCGCTGCTTGGTTTTGGCATCCGGACTAATAATTGCCCCCCCCTCAAAGGTGTTGAAAACCTTGGTTGCATGAAAACTTAAAATAGAGAGATCACCCCATTTTAGTACACTTTCACCTTTGTAATTTACGCCGAAAGCATGAGCCGCATCATAAATCACTTTAAGGCCATAGTTATCAGCAATTTTTTGAATAGCCTCAACATCACATGGGTTGGAATAGCAATGCACCGGCATAATGGCAGTTGTACGCGGTGTGATTGCGGCTTCTATCTTGGCAGGGTCAATATTGAACGTGCTAGGGTCAATATCGACAAACACTGGCTCTAAACCATTCCACATGATCGAATGACTGGTCGCCACGAATGAGTAAGGAGTGGTGATCACCTCACCACTGATACGCATAGCTTGCAGGGCCGTAATCAAAGCGATTGTCGCGTTATTAAATAGCGACACATGCTCCACACCTAAATAACAACGAAGCTCAGCCTCCAACTGCTGGTGAAACGGGCCATTGTTCGTTAACCAACGATTATCCCAAATTTTTTCAAGGTAAGGGATGAATTCACTAAGCTCAGGCAGAAATGGTTGAGTGACAGGTATGTTTTGGTTAGTCATTTTATGTCCCGATTATATTTAACTGCATGTAGTTACTATTAATAATTAGCGATGCAATGCAGAACGAATTTGGTTCAATAAGGGCTTCTGTGCCATCACTATATATACGATATAACTGGTTAACGCGGTTATTAAAGACAACGTCATTTGCAAAAACTGTGAATCTTGCCAATACAGTCCCACCCAATAAGCAGTCGAAGCCGAAGCAATTGCCGCCAACCAAATAGGTAGTATATCTTTACATTGCTGCCATTGGCTAATACTAGTGAGTTTGGCTGTATAATATGTATTAAATAAAAGTGCCAGATAAGATGTAACACTTAAACCAATACACATTGTCAATACACCAAACGGAATGGTGATTAATAAAATAACTACGCCAACGACTTTCTTTATAACTTCAAGTTTTAAAAAAAGATCGCTGCGCCCTTTCACTTGTAATAGACTCAAATTAATACTGTGTATAGGGTACAGCATATAACCTATGCATAAAACACTGAGCAAACTAGCCGCTGATTGCCACTGTTCACCCAACACGATTGCCAGCAAAGGTTTCGCGATAATAGCCAAGCCCATTATTAGAGGAAATATTACTACCGCTGCTATTTTTAGCGTTAAGCGATAAGCACTCTCTATTTTATCGCTATCTTCTTGCAATTGACTAAATATAGGATATGTTACTCTTTGAATAATACTTGTCAGCGTCATGGCTGGCACGCTGGCTAATTGATTTGCTTGACTGAACTCACCGACTACTACTGGTGTGAATTTTTTCCCAATGATGATCTGATAGAGGTTGTTATGAATCACATCAAGTAAACCTGATATTAATAACTTACTACCAAAACCAAACAGATAGTTAAATGATTCTTTATTTAATTTTCCTTTTGGGCGCCAAGGTGAAAATAAATTAAATAGCAACGTAGTAAAAATGGCTGTGAGAAGGGTTTGGATAACTAGCGACCAAACTCCATAGCCATTAGCTGCTAATATCAGCGCTGTTACACCACTAACTAGCACACTGATTATTGAAATTTTTGCCTGAGTTTTAAAATCCATCACTACAGTAAGTTTCACCCTAGGAATTAAGGTGAGCGAATTAATTAATACGCATATCCCCAGCACTCGTAATAAATTTTTCAACTCAGATTGTTGATAAAAGTCTGCGATATAAGGTGCACTGGAATAAAGTATTAAATAACAGAGACTAGATACTAGAATATTGTAGTAAAATGCAGTAATCAAATCATTGTCTGTGTGGTCTGTTTTACGAATTAACGCTGAGGTAAAACCACTATCTACAAAGGTGTTAGCTATAGCAATAAAGATAGCCAACATACCTACTAAGCCAAATGCAGCAGGTCCAATGACTCTTGCCAGAACTAGAGTTATTGCAAGTTGAACGGCTTGCGTTAATAAACGCTCAATGGCACTCCACTGTAAGCCTTGTTTGGTTTTCGTTACGATATCCTGCATTTATTTACGACTTGCCTAAAGTCAGCAAATATTGCCCATAACTGTTTTTACTCATTAAGTTTCCCCTTTTTATCAACTGACTTGAACTCAACCATCCATGTAGAAAGGCTATTTCTTCTAAACAAGCAATTTTATAACCTTGGCGTTTTTCTACTGTTTCTACAAATTGTGCAGCTTCTAATAAGCTTTCATGGGTGCCAGTATCAAGCCAGGCAAAACCTCGGCCAAGCATTTCAACATGAAGATTGCCTTCATTTAAATACATTTCATTGAGTGTCGTGATTTCCAATTCACCACGCGCTGATGGTTTAACTTGCTTTGCCTGTTTAACGACATCACTAGGATAAAAGTAGAGTCCCGTCACAGCATAATGGCTTTTAGGGTTAACAGGCTTTTCTTCAATTGAAATAGCTTTTTGATCATCATCAAATTCAACGACACCAAAGCGTTCGGGGTCTTTTACTTGATAGCCAAAGACGGTTGCACCATTATCGATTTGTGCTTTCTCAACCGCGTTTTTAAGCTTGTTGCTAAAACCTTGACCATAGAAAATATTATCGCCTAACACAAGGCACACTGGATCTGAACCGATAAACTCCTCGCCGATAATAAACGCCTGCGCCAATCCATCCGGGCTGGGTTGCTCTGCATAGGTCAGCGAAATACCGAATTTGCTGCCATCACCTAACAGGCGCTGGAAACTGGCCTGATCTTCTGGGGTGGTAATGATCAGAATGTCCCTGATCCCGGCCAACATCAATACCGACAGGGGGTAATAGATCATCGGTTTGTCATAGACGGGCAGTAACTGCTTGGAAACACCCATGGTAATGGGATATAGACGGGTGCCAGAGCCGCCTGCCAGAATAATACCTTTCATTATTTTTATGCTCCGTACTGCTTGTCGATCCAAGTCTGATAAGCGCCGCTCTTGACGTTTTTGACCCATTGCTGGTTGTCCAGGTACCACCGCACGGTTTTGCGAATGCCGGATTCGAAGGTCTCTTGCGGCTGCCAATCCAGCTCGGCGCTCATCTTGCTGGCATCGATGGCATAGCGACGATCGTGACCGGGACGATCCGCCACGTAGGTGATTTGATCGCGGTAAGAGCACGCTTTCGGCACCATCTTGTCAAGCAAATCACATACGATATGTACCACCTCCAGATTCTGCTTCTCGTTGTGACCGCCGATGTTGTAAGTCTCCCCGACCAAGCCAGTGGTCACCACCTTGTAAAGCGCGCGGGCATGATCTTCCACATAGAGCCAATCGCGAATTTGGTCACCCTTGCCATAGACCGGCAGCGGCTTACCATCCAACGCATTGAGGATCACCAACGGGATCAGCTTCTCAGGGAAGTGGTAAGGACCGTAGTTGTTGGAGCAGTTGGTGACAATGGTCGGCAGGCCGTAGGTACGGCGCCAGGCGCGAACCAGATGGTCACTGGAGGCTTTAGAGGCAGAATAGGGGCTGCTGGGGGCGTAAGGGGTGGTTTCGGTAAAGAGTGGCAATGGCTCACCAGCGGCGACTTCATCCGGATGGGGCAGATCGCCATACACTTCGTCGGTGGAAATATGGTGGAAGCGGAAGGCCGTCTTGCGCGCCTCGTCCAGACCGTTCCAATAGGCGCGGGCCGCTTCCAGCATCATATAGGTGCCGACGATATTGGTCTCAATGAAGTCGGCGGGGCCTGTGATAGAGCGGTCAACGTGACTCTCGGCGGCCAAGTGCATCACGGCATCCGGTTGATGGGTAGCAAACACCCGATCCAGTTCGACGCGGCAGCAGATGTCGACCTTCTCGAACGCGTAACGATCGCTGCCCGAGACCTCAGCCAGGGATTCCAGGTTGCCTGCATAGGTCAGCTTGTCGAGGTTGACAACTGAGTCTTGGGTATTCTGGATGATATGGCGAACAACGGCTGAACCGATAAAGCCGGCACCACCAGTCACAAGGATCTTCATTGAAAGGTTCCCGATTTCAAGATAACGAAATGACACGACATTGTTTGACGCTTGCGTAGAAGATTTTCACGGTAGGTTTGCGGAGCGCCTACACTGATGACTAAATCGTCTAGCACACAGATATATCACTGAAACTAAGCTTGGTTAATTTTTCTGCATAATTTCTAGCGATACGACTTGTAAATAATTCTTATTTGATAAACTTGGTGAGGAGGGTAATTATGAAAAAGATGACATAGTTAACAAAGTGAAACGCTACCGCCCTTGAGTTACAGCTCCCAATATGCTGGTTTTAACCTTCTTGTCCGTGCTGTTGGCCATCAGATCCTCCAGCTTCTTGTTTTGATTGATGTTTAACAATTCTTAAGCATTCCATTACCTTACTAGGCTGTCCGGAACCTACATTGCTCACATCTTGGGCTTTTTGCGCCCTAAACCCGATCGCGGGTCAGATTCTATCTTGTTTAACCCAAGGGTGAATAGTCAAAAGGTGCAAAAGGCCCTCAATAGGGTAAGAATTCAACAGCATTCCCATTAACCTACTGACTTCAATGTCACCAGTATTTTTACTGATAATCCTCTAGTGACACCTTTCGATGAAGAATAGAAAAAATATGTCTGTCAGTGTGCTCTTATCACCTCATTCGTGGGCATCAGATTGTTAGGATAGCGCCAAGAGATCAAGAGTGTGCTCTTCTGTTGACCCATTCACGTACCTTACTGCCCCTCCACTGCGATCATAACGGTCGCATACTGCTGTCACCGTATGTAAATCGCTTCGTGTCACAGAGTTTTGACATCTAATTAAACACTCTATTGAGGAGTTCAGTCTGGGATGATTCAGTCCCGATACAGCGGGGTCAGGTAGGATCCAGATTGACTCTCCCTCTTGTTGACCCTCTAATTGGCAGCCTGGACCCTCATCATCATGCATCTTATGAAAATCCTACTGGTTGAAGACGACAAGCTGCTCAATCACCACCTCTCCACCCTGTTGACCGAGGCCCAGAACCAGGTTTACAGCACGGACAATGCCCAGGTGGCGCTGCACTACGCAGCAGACTACCCCATCGATGTCGCCATCATCGATCTGGGCCTGCCTGACATGGATGGTCTGCAGCTCATCACCCGCCTGCGCGAGCAGCAGATCCCCTTTCCCATCATTGTGCTGACGGCCAGAGGCAACTGGCAGGACAAGGTGGAAGGACTGGAGGCCGGGGCGGACGACTACCTGGTCAAACCCTTCCAGAAGGACGAACTGCTGGCCCGTCTCAATGCGCTGGTACGCCGCAGCGCCGGCTTCATCTCCCCCAGAGTGAAGGCGGGTGACTACGAGCTGGATCTCTCCCGCAAGGAGCTGACCATCGCCGGCGAGGTCACCGTGCTGACCAGTTTCGAATATCTGATCCTGGAATACCTGATGCGAAATGCCCGTCAGGTGGTCTCCAAACAGCAGTTGCTGGATCAGCTCTATGGGGATGGTGAAGGGGATCCCAACACCATCGAGGTAATGGTGAGCCGGCTTCGCAAAAAACTGGATCCGGAAGGGAGCATCCAGCCCATCTCCACCATCCGCCGCCAGGGCTACATCTTCAACCTCGCCTGCAGCTGATGCGCCTTGCCATGCTGCATCCCCTGACCCTGATCCGCCGCTCCCTGCACCTCAAGCTGATGCTGAGTGCCATGCTGGTCATCGCGCTCATCATGGCCTTCTCCGTCTACATCCTCTACCTCGGCCATGCCGAGGAGCAGGCCCAGAAAGCCAGTGTCCGCATGCAGGAGAACCTCTCCAAGCTGTTCTCGTCCAAGCAGCCGGAGCCCCACGCCATGACGGATCTTGGCAAGCTCACCCCTGATGCCATCGACCCCAATCTCGACACCCTGATCTGCCGCGCCGACGGGGCGCTGAGCTGGTCCAGCCTGCACATGCCGGAGGTGGTCTCCATCAAGGAGACCATCTGCCGGGATCTGATGAGATACCTGGGGGGATTGGATCAGGACTATTTCTTCAAGCTGCATACCATCAAGAACGGCCAGAGCTACTTCATCTACAGCCTGCGTTTCCTGCGCAATCATGGCGCCGGCCCCACCACCTACTACGTGGTGATGGTCGATTCCGCCCGGCGCTATCAGGCCCAGACCCGCGATTACCTCTACCGCTGCATTCGCCAGGCGCTGCTCGCCTACTGTCTGCTGGGCGCTCTGTTGCTGCTCACCAGTTTCTGGAGCCTCTCCTCCCTGCGTACCATGGCGCGCCAGATTGACGAGATCCGCGCCGGTACGCGAGAGGCACTGTCAAACGACTACGAGCGCGAGCTGACCCCCCTGACAAGCTCAGTCAACCAGTTGCTGGAGAACGAACGCCAGCAGACCCAGCGCTACCAGCACGCCCTCAACGATCTCGCCCACAGCCTGAAAACCCGGCTGGCGCTCATCCAGATCACCGCCCAGGAGCTCAAGCTCGGCCACGATATCCATGACAACATCAATGAACAGATCACTACCATGGATCAGATCATCCAGTACCAGTTGCGCCGCGCCGTCACCGGGCGAAAGCGCCTCGCGAGCAAGGGCACCGAACCGGTTCCCCTCATCGAGAAGCTGCTGGCCAGTCTCGCCAAGGTCTATCGCCACAAGAAGCTGCAGACCGGCTTCCAGTTTGACGACGATGTCTTCTTTCACGGCGAGCAGGGCGATCTGATGGAGCTGATGGGCAACCTGCTGGACAACGCCTGCAAGTTCGCCATCAGCGAGATCCGGGTTCATGTCCGCCACCGGGAGAGCGGTCTGCTCATCGTGGTGGAAGACGACGGCCCCGGCATCGATCCCGGCAAATCGCAGCAGATCTTCCAGCGCGGCGTGCGGGCTGACAGCTCCCCCGGCCAGGGGATTGGCCTCGCCGTGGTGACCGAAATCGTGCACAGCTATGGCGGCGACATTCAGGTGGACGAGTCCCCCCTCGGCGGCGCCCGTTTCCAGATGACCCTTCCCTAACCCCTGATGAGGGGAGGGCCCATGACGCCCTTCCCTCCCCTCTGCTCACTCCTGATTGCCCATCACCCAGCTGTCATTTCTCCCTGTTCGAGTAGTGGCTGTCGTCATGAGTGGTGACACGGAAAAGCCATGCAACCTGGCGATAATGCAGAGCAACCCCCTCCCAACCTCCCCCTTCTTAAGGGGGAGGCGCATTCCTGTCCGCTTTTTAAGGTTGTCCGTTTTACCTGTTGGTCAGAGCCATTTGGGATGATGGCTGACTGTTTTGCTCCCTCCCCTTACCAAGGGGAGGGCCGGGGTGGGGTTCTTGCAATCATCTTATGACGACAACGCCTAGCCAAATCCCCTCTCCTTCCACAACAGGCAGATGGCGACAGTCGGGCTCTCGGGGCGGTCACGAAAGTACAAAGCGGGATCGCGCAGATAAAAAAAACCGGCCGCGAGGGCCGGTTGAAACAGTTCAGGCTTGTCAGGTGATACCAATCGGATTAAACATTAGGTCAGTTTTATCCAATCTCGGCTACAAAGTGACATCACCCGCTCCACATCGGCAATAAAGTGCTTCCAGGCCGATGTGCAGGCATCAAGGATGTCG